>JBOGIG010000086.1:0-4677 GCA_050742455.1 Acidimicrobiales bacterium | reverse complement strand
GACTGGGCCCTTGACGTTCCTGCCATCCTCCAGATCTGGTATCCGGGCCAGGAGCTGGGCCACGCCTTGGCCGAGGTGGTCTTCGGCGACAGCGGCCCCGGTGGGCGCCTTCCCACCACCTTCCCCTGTCGCCTGGAGGATACCCCTGCGTTCACCAACTACCCGGGCGAGGGGGGCCAGGTCCTTTATGGGGAAGGCCTGTTTGTCGGCTACCGCTGGTATGACAAGCGCCGGATAGCGCCCCGGTTCCCATTTGGTCACGGTCTGGACTACACCGAGTTCTCCTACGCCAACCTTTCCGTCAACGGTCCCGACCCCGGCTCCGGGGCCGTCACCGTCGGTGTCGAGGTGACCAACGTGGGTCAGCGCCCCGGTACGGAGGTGGTTCAGCTCTACCTCGCCCCCCCGGCACCATCCGGCGCCACCCCCTCCGGCGCCACGCCCGGCTCCACCCCCTCCGGCGCCACGCCCGGCTCCACGCCCGGCTCCACGCCGCTCAAGGAGCTGAAGGCGTTCGCCAAGGTGATGCTGGGGCCAGGGGAGACGCAGGCCGTGCGTTTGGACCTGGTGGGGGCCGACTTTGCACAGTGGAGCGTCGAGGTCGAGGGATGGGTTATCCCGCCCGGACCGTTCGAGGTCATGGTGGGCCGGTCGGCCGATGACATCAGACTCCGGGGAGTTGTGCCTTACGGTGCTTCACTGGTGGTGGACGGGGGTTGGACGGCCCGCTGAGCGATCACGGCGACCACGCCGGCCCGGGGATCGATCTCGATGAGGTCCCCGGAGGCGATGTGCTCGGCGGCGCCGGCCACTCCCACCACGGCCGACAGGCCGAGTTCGCGGGCCATGATGGCCGAGTGGCTGAACTGGCCCCCCTGGGCCGCCACCAGGCCCCCCACCAGTGCCAGTAGGGCGTTGTGCGCCGGGGTGGTGGTCGTGGTCACCAGGATGTCGCCTGGCTCCAGGCGGGCCAGGGCATCGGCCGCATCGCTCGCCACGCATGCCCGGCCCCGCACCACTTCCGTGCCGATCCCGTCTCCGCAAAGGGGCAGCGGGTGGCCCCCTCCCTGGACCGATTCCAGCGCCAGGATCATGGCGCCCGACATGGCGCCCAGGGCCGGGGGCAGCGCTTCGATTGGCACGTCAGGCGTCTCGGGTCCGAGCGTTGCGGGCGGCGTGAAGGCCGAGGTCACCGACCGGCGCCGGGCTCGCCCGGCCAGATCCGAAGCGCTCGGCCCGGCCATCGTGGGCGGGGGGGACAGGAAGGATCTGACCTCGTCGAGGGACATTTCGAAAATATGAGCCGGGTCGGCTATCTGCTCCCGTCCCGCCAGCCTGCGCCCGACCTCGAGCAGCGCCCGGCGTAACAGCCCGGCGGGGATCTGGACGTTGTGGGGGCCGTTCTCATCCCGCAGGCCATAGGTGGCCAGGGCGTCGCCCGCCAGGAGGTCGAAGCGCTCCCGCTCCCGGGCCGGGACCCGTTCCCGCAGGGCGGCGATCCGTCCGGCGGTGTCGGTGGCGGGGCGGGTCGGCGGAGCGGGGCGGGCTATCCCGGCCAGGATGAGCTCGGGCACCTCGACCAAGGCCCGCCCGTCGAGGTCGTAGGAGGTGACCAGGCACCAACCCCGTTCGGCCATCAAGGCGTCGAGCAAGCCGGCCACCTCGGGTGACACTGCCCGCAACTCTTCGATGCCGGCAAGCGTGCCGGGTTCGACTCCGGCGGCCCGCACCGCCCGCCTCAGTGCGTCGAAATGCCGGTTCATGGCGCCAGAAGCAGGGGAGCTGGCTCCCAGGGCATCGAGCAGGTCGACCTGGTCCAGGCCCCACGTCCTTCCCGCCGCCAGCAGGAGGCCGACGGGGGCCATGTCGGGTCCGTGCATCTCGAAGTGGAGCCGGTGGCCGTCCTCAAGGTTGACGATGCAGTCCCTCACGTGGGTCCATAGCTCGGCGTCGTTCAGGGTTTCGAGGGCTACGCCGGCCAGCCCGGCATTGACAGCCTGCCTTTGCGGGCCGGACTGCTCGGCCCACACCCTGGGGGCCTCAAGCCACGGCCGCTCGGTCAGGACTCGGCGGGCGGTGCGGCTCCGGCGCCGGAAGGCGGGATGCAGGCGGGCCATGGCCCACACCGCTGCCCGAGGAGGTAGGGGAGCATCCCGCCCGGCCATGATCAAAGGGCGCAGCTGCACGTAGGTGTGGCCGTGGACGTGGGCCTCGGTCAGGGTTGCCACCGGTACCCCCAGGCTCTCGAACATGGCGGCGAAGCCCGACGCCGTGGCCCGGGCGTGCAACTCGGCGTAGATGGGGGTGACCGAGCCCGGCAGGTGGTCGGCCAAGGAGCGCCACGCTCCCGGACCGGGCGCCTCCCAGGTCGGTTGGTCTGGCGTTGGAATCACGCCGACGTTACAACCGTCATGGCTGTCGATCCGGCATGGCTGTTGGATCCGGGATCTTCTCATTGGCGGCTTCCAGGTCCAACAACAGCTTCTTGTTGTCTAGGCCACCCCCGTAGCCGGTGAGGTTCCCGGTGGCCCCGATCACCCGATGGCAGGGCACGATGATGGCGATGGGGTTGCGATTGTTGGCCATACCGACCGCTCTGGAGGCCTTGGGGTTGCCCACCTGGGCCGCCACCTGGCCGTAGGTGCGGGTCTGGCCGTAACCGATGGTGCCCAACGCCGACCACACGCTCATTTGGAACGGGGTGCCGCGGGGGGCGAGCGGGAGGTCGAAGGTCCGGCGTTCCCCGGCGAAATACTGGGCCAGCTGCTCACTGACCGAAGCCAGCGCGTGGGGATCGTGCCGAGCCTCGGCCCACTCCGGGACTGGCTTTTGTGCGGCGGCCATCATGTGCAGACCGGTCAGGTGATCGTCGTGGCCCAACAGGACCAGGTCGCCTACCGGCGAGGAAATAGTGGTGGTGTACAACTGGGTCATCCTTTCGTAGCCGTCGAACGGGTGGCGGCCGTGCGACGGGTGGCGGCCAGAAGACGGGCCGGGGCCGGAGGCCGGGCCCACAGGTGGACAAGGGCATAGGAACGCCAGGGTCGCCACGACTGGGCCAAAGCGGTGGCGGAGGCGGGGGTGGCGTCCAGGCCCATCCCTTCCAGGGCCTTGCGCACTCCCAGGTCGGAAGGCAAGAAGCTGTCGGGATCGCCGAGCGCCCGCATGCAAATGTAGGCGGAGGTCCATGGACCGATCCCGGCCAACTCCTCCAGCCGGTAGGTCGCCTCATCCCGGTCGGCTCCGGGGCCCAGATCGATCTTGCCCGAGGCCAGGGCCCCGGCCAGGGCCACCAGACAGGCGGCCCTGGAACGGGTGAGGGGCAGCAGCGTCGGATCAAGGCCCGCCAGCTTGTCCATGGGGGGGAAGCTGTAGGACAACCGTCGGGGCAAGGACGCACGCGGCCCCTCGGCCCTGGAGCCGTCCGGATCCACACCGGGTCCGGCCCTGGACCCGTCCGGCAGGGGTGTGCCGTACTCCTCGATCAGGCGGGCGGCCAGGCGCCGGGCGCCGGCCACCGATACCTGCTGGCCCAGGATGGCCCGTATGGCCAGCTCGGCCCCATCGGGGTGGCCCGGTACGCGCCGTCCCGGGTGGGCCTGGACGAGGGCGCCAATCACCGGGTCAGCCCCCAGTTGCTCGCTGACCGTCATCGGGTCGGCGTCGAGGTCCAGCATGCGCCGCGCCGCCTGCACCGCCTCGGTCAGGTCCCGGAAATCCTGGAGTTGGAACGAGGCATCCACGTAACGGCCTGCATTGGCGCCCCCTGGGGTGATTTCCCCGGCTGTCCCAGTGGCGCTGTCCCCGCTCGCCCCGTCCACCCCCACAGCCATGATGGCCCACCCGTGGCTCAACGACAGACTGCGCATGAACCGTTTCCCGTCGCCCCATTCCAGACCGGGAACGGCCCGCTCGGAAAGGAAAGCCAGACTCGAGCCGAGGTCGCATGGGCGCCGGTAGGCCAGGCGCACTCTGATCGTCCCGCCCGGGGGAGCCGTCGCACCCGGCTCGGCCTTCGCGCCGGCGTGACCCAGGTCGGGCCCGAGAAGAGATTGGTCTCGTCGGATTGCCCCCTTCCTCCCCCGCGCCGCGGCTCGCAACTGGGTGGGCGTGGTTGCGAACACTGCGCCCACGGTGTCGTTGAACTGGCGGATGCTGGAGAACCCGGCTGCGAAGGCTACGGCGGACTGGGCCAGGTCGGTCGTCTCGATCAGAATGCGAGCCGTTTGTGCCCGGCGGGCCCGGGCGATGGACAGAGGACCGGCGCCCAGCTCGGCCAGAAGGACTCGGTTCAGCTGGCGCTCGCTGTAGGAAAGGGCCTGGGCCAAGCCGCTGACGCCGTGGCGGTCCACGTAGCCATCGATGATGAGTCGCATGGCCCGACCGACGACGTCATTGCGGGAATTCCACTCCGGCGAGCCCGGGGTGGCGTCGGGCCGGCACCGCTTGCATGCGCGAAATCCGGCCCGCTGGGCTGCTGCCGCGCTGGGGTGGAACTCGACGTTGGCAGATTGGGGAGTGGTGGCCGGACAGCTGGGTCGGCAATAGATGCCGGTGGTGCGCACGGCCGTGAAGAAATAGCCGTCAAAGCGCTGATCCCGGCTGCTGACCGCCCGGTAGCAGGTGTCGAAGTCGAGATTCACTCCAGCATGGTGACAGCTTCGAGAAGAGATTGCT
>JBOGIG010000085.1:0-43092 GCA_050742455.1 Acidimicrobiales bacterium | reverse complement strand
TCTGGGGAATCTGGCTGGGCTGGACTGTGGGGGCCTGGCCGCAGTTCTGAGATGTGAGCGAAGTGCCGACGGCTCCGAGATCGATGCCTTGGGAGGCGGCCTTGGCAATGCCATTGGTGTGCCCGGCCAGGGCTTCGCCCAGCGTCACCCCGACGGCCAGGGATCCGTCGCGAGGCGTAATGGAGGCGGAAACGGCACTGGCCGAGCCCTGGCCCGGATCGGGCGCGGCGCCGGCCGGGGTGGATACAACCCAGGTGAACACGCTCCCGGCCAACACGACCACGCCGGCCAGGCGCGTCGTTCGAAACGACCCCCACCTACCTGACTTGGCCCCCACCTTGGTCATCTCTTTCCAATCCCCCGATGTGCTGGCGCCCGATGTGCTGGCCCCCGACACCGTGGTGCCCAATATTTTGGCCCCAATGCTTTTGCGCCTCGTCCTCGGACCAATCCCCGACCCCCCGGTCCTGTCTTCGTGCCTGTTGTTTTCGACACCGGTGCAACTGTGACCTTCGTCACCCGTGGAGTTTATCGGTCATTTGTCCGAGGGATGCGTCAGGCAAGGCGACGGTAGGCCTCCACCTCTGGGACCTCGGGCACGGACCCCGAAAATAGCGGTCGGCATGGCGACTACATTGGGACGACGTGCCACCCGAGAAGCCACACTGGGCTCACCTGCTCAACGAAGTCGTGACCACGGGGCTGTGCACCGGCTGCGCCGGCTGCATCGTCGCCTGCCCCTATGACGTCCTCGAGTACAACGACTCAGGCGGGGTATACCAACCCTTCCATGTCGAGGCCGATGGCGGCTGGGACAATTGCACCCACGGTGAGAGGGGCTGCACGTTGTGTACCCGGGCCTGTCCCCGATTTCGGCTGTGGGAGCCCGAGATCGACACCCACATGTTCGGACGACCCCGCGAGGAATCAGAAGTGGCCGGGGTGTCCAAGGACATCGTCCTTGCCCGAGCCACCGATCCCGACGTTGCCGGACGGGGACAAGATGGCGGGCTGGTGTCGGCCATTCTCATCTGGGCTTTGGAGGAAGGGATAATCGACGCTGCCCTGGTCTCATATCTGGAGGGGGACGGATCCACCTGGAAAGCAGTCCCGGGAGTGGCCCGGACCAAAGATGAGGTCCTGGCCGGGGCCGGCTCTCGCTACACCTACTCGGCCAACACCCTGGCCTATCCCCAGGCCATCGCCGCCGGAGCCGAGAAGATCGCCATGGTGGGGATGAGCTGCCAGGCCTCGGTGCCTCCGGTCATGGCCGCCCGCAAGGCAGGCAAGGTGGCCCGTCGATTCGCGCTCACCATTGGACTGCTGTGCTCCAAGACCTTCGACGACGCGATCTTCGAGGAACTGTTCGAGGCCAAGTACGGCCTGGCTCGAGCCGACATGGTCAAGATGAACATCAAGGGAGTCTTCCAGATCTGGATGCGCGACGGCGCCTACCATGAGATCCCGCTCAAGGAGTGCCATGCCTGGACCCGCCAGGGGTGCAAGGCGTGCCCGGACTTCGCCGCCGAGCATGCCGACATATCCACCGGCGGCATCGGGGCGTTCAACGACTGGACCCTGACCGTGGTGCGCACCGACCGGGGTCGGGACGTCATGGACGGGCTGTTGGCCGCCGGGGCCATCGAGATCCGTCCCGGCGATGATGACCCGGGCGCCATCGAGCTGATGCGCAAGCTCTCCCGAGTATCCCGGCGGCGTTGGCCGCAAGGGGCGCCACCCGAGCCAGGCCTGATGCCGTCACCTGCCTAGTCGAGCTGCTCCAACTCACGGCACCGGGAAAAGACGGCGTCAAACATGTCCTGCGTGAGCCGACCGGTGAAGGTGTTCTGCTGGGACGGATGGAAGGAACAAATCAGGTGGCCGCCCTCGGGCAGCCGGACCTCGACACCGTGCCCGAACCGTGGCCTGGGCCTGAGCCCGAGTATGCCGGATAGACACTGGTAGGCGAACTGGCCAAGAGCCACGATCACCTTGACGTTGGTCAAGAGGTGCATCTCTTCGACCAGGTACCCCAGGCAGTTATCCCTTTCGGTCGTCGTGGGCTTGTTGGCCGGCGGGGCACAGCGCACCACGGCCGTCACGTAGGCGCCGCCAAGCTCCAGGCCGTCGTCGAGCGAAGCGCTGGTGGGTTGGTTGGCGTAGCCAGCCCGCCACAGGGCGCCGAAGAGCCAGTCCCCCGACCGGTCCCCGGTAAAGATCCTCCCCGTCCGGTTACCGCCATGCGCCGCCGGCGCCAACCCCACCACCAACAATTGCGCAAGGGGATCGCCAAAGCCGGGAATGGGCCGGCCCCAGTACTCCTGATCTGCATAAGCGGCACGCTTCGTCCGAGCCACCTCCTCGCGCCAGGCCACCAAGCGGGGACAGGTCCGACAATTGGTGACCCGTTCGCCCAACTCAGCCAGGCGGTCCGCCTCGTCGCGGCGATCCGGCATTTCCACCGAGCTCGACGCCGACGGTCGGTCCGGCATGTCCGGTGTCTCCAAGGGGCGGCGGACCATGGGCAAAAGACTACGGCGGGCCAAAGACTACGGTGGGTTGGTCATGACACCACGCTCGACCAAGGCTCACGTTGGATCTTCCACCCTGTTTTTCTTCGTTCGCCATGGGCTCACCCCCACGACCGGGGCGGTGCTGCCCGGACGGGCAGCCGGTCTGTCCTTGAGTGAGGAGGGGCGGGCCCAGGCCGAGGCCACCGCCGCTCGGCTGGCCCAGGTGGGCAAGGTGGCCGCCGTCTACGCCTCCCCCCTGGAGCGGGCCCGCCAGACGGCGGCCCCGATTGCCCGTTCGCTCGGACTAAAGCCCAAGATCGACAAGGGACTTCTGGAGTGCGACTTCGGGGAGTGGACCGGGGCCGAGCTCCGCAAGTTGATGAAGCTCCCCGAGTGGAAGACAGTCCAGCGGTGGCCGAGCGGCTTCCGCTTCCCAGGCGGCGAATCATTTTGTGAGATGCAGGCCCGCATCACCGGCACCATCCACCGACTGGCCGCGGCCCACCGGGGCCAGTCGGTGGTGCTGGTTTCTCATGCCGATCCCATCAAGGCGGCGGTGGCCGACGCTCTCGGGACCCCCTTGGACCTGTTCCAGCGCATCGTCATCTCGCCCTGCTCGATCACCTCCGTCTCCTACGGACCCACCGGGCCTGCGGTTCTTGGCGTCAACGCTGTCGGCGGCATCGGCGGGGTGAAGGTGTCGTGAGCGAGTCCTACGATTTCGATGCGGTGGACCAGATTGCGGTGGGAACGGTCGGGCCCACTGGTCAGCGGCTTTTCCTGCTCCAAGCCCGCCAGGGTTCCATGAGCGTTACCCTCAAGATGGAAAAAGCCCAGGTGGCGGCCCTTTGTCAATACCTGGGAAGGCTGCTTGCTGATTTGCCCCGAGCCGGGCACCTCCACGGTCCGCCCGACCTGGGCGGCCCGGCAGAACCGGAATGGGTGGTGGGCAACATGGGACTGTCCTATGACGAAGTGGCCGACCACGTCCTGTTGATTGTCGAGGAGGCCGTCGGCGAAGATGAAGTGGGCGCCGTGGCCCAGTTCCGGGCCACCCGGGAACAGGTCAGCGCGCTCGCCATTCAAGGAACGCTCCTGGTCGAAGCCGGGCGGCCACCCTGCCCGCTGTGCAGCTACCCACTCGATCCCTCAGGTCACGATTGCCCGAAAACCAACGGTCACCGTCCCCCGACGACCTGAGCGTCCTTGCCGAGGGCGACATCGAGATCCAGGGCCGGATGCCGTGGAGCTCCAACGCCACGTTCCTGGTCACGTGCGCTACTCCAGAGCTCGAGGTGCACGCCGTATACAAGCCCTACCGGGGTGAACGCCAACTGTGGGACTTTCCCGACGGCCTTTACCGGCGCGAGGTGGCGGCCTACGAGTTGTCCGAGGCCCTCGGGTGGGGACTGGTCCCTCCCACCATCCTCCGGGATGGACCCCTTGGGCAGGGATCGCTCCAGCTGTTCGTAGCCGCCGACTTCACCCAGCACTACTTCACCCTGATCGAGGACCCGGCCCACCACGACGCCCTGCGCCTCATGGCTGCCTTCGATCTGGTGGCCAACAATGCCGATCGCAAGGCCGGTCACTGCCTGCTGGGCCCCGATGGGCGGATCTGGGGGATCGACAACGGTTTGTGCTTCCACACCGAACCCAAGCTGCGCACGGTTATGTGGGACTTCTGCGGTGACGAGTTGCCCACCCGGGCCGTCTCGGGCTTCGCCCAACTGGACCGGTGTCGGTTAGACCGGCTGGCCGGCGTCCTGCATCCCGATGAGTTGGAGGCCACTCTGGCCCGTTGCGAACGTGTCAGCATCCTGGGACATTTCCCCGCCCCCGACCCGGACCTGCGCCCTTATCCCTGGCCCTTGGTCTAGTCCTATCCGGCGGGAAGTGAGGCGCTGCGGACGGTCGGCCCGAGCAGCCTGTCATATGACCTCGATCGTTAGCGACAAGCCGGGGACACGGCTCAGGCGAACATCCCCAGTCACCAAGGTGACGTCCAGCAGCACAGCGAGGGAGACGTAGAGGGCGTCATAAAAGCTCAGGTTGTGTCGCCAGGTCCACGCCAGCTCCGCCAAGGGCCCTACATGGGCATAGCGGTAGTCCACGAGCGCCCGTGCGGCCTGCAAACCCACCAAGGCCTCATGCGGGCTGAGGCGTCCCTCCCGCTCATGACGGCGCAGCACATTTCCGACCTCGGCGTCGATCAAGTGGGGGGCATGCTTGCCGATACCCGTAAGGCGCTCTCGGAGTGCCGACGCTGAGTCGGTTTTGCCGCCCAGGGCCAGGACCAGGGCCGAGGCGTCGAGGACGCAGTCGCTCACCGCCGTTCGGCGTCGAGGTCCGCGCGGATTGACTCACGAGTTGCGCCTGGAGTGACGTGGCCGGCCAGAGCGGCTTCCAGCGTCACGAGCACCTCCTCGGAGGTCGGCCGGCCGGCGAAGTCCACCACCCAGTCGAGCATGTAGGACTGGATGGAGCGCCCGCCGGCCCGTGCCCGCTTGCGGATCACCTCGTAGGCTTCTTCAGGAACCTCACGTATCTGAATCGTGGCCATAGCGCTACTATAGCGCAATAGCGCAATAGCGCAATAGCGCAACAAGTCCAGCAGTGGCCGACCCGTGCTTCGCCCCCGGTCCTTGGTCCCGCCCGGGCCCGGGCTACAGGCCCCGCTCGGGATCAGGCCGGGCCGAGGACGCGCTCGGTGTAGGCATTGGCAAACAGACCGTGGGGGTCAAATCGCCGGCGTACCGCCTTGAATCGCTCCCAGTCGGGGTAGCGGGACGACAACGTGGATGCCGTTTGGTAATGGAGCTTGCCCCAGTGGGGGCGGCCACCCACCGAGTCCATGATGGCCTCGACGCCGCGAAAGTATTGCTCGTAGCCCATGCCCCGGTAGACATGCACGGCGATATAGCAGGACGGGCGCCCATTGGCCGTGGAAAGAAAGATGTCGTCGGGGGCCGCGAACCTGATCTCGACTGGAAAGCTCAGGCGAAGGCCGGAATCCTCCACGAAACGTCTAAGCCGCCTGACTGTTTCGGCGCCTTCAGCCCGCGGGATCGAGTACTCCATCTCGTAAAAGTGGACCATACGAGGGCTGGTGAAGATGCGATCGGAGCGATCCACAAACTCGCTTCGCCCGGTGGAGGGTATGACCCGGGCCAGGGTCGGGATCCACTCCGGGTTCCACCGTCCCAGACGGCACACGGCGCCGAAGGCAACGTTCTCCAGCACCACCCGTTCCACGAATTCCTTGGTCCGGCTGCGGCGAGCCACGGCCTTTGAGGTCGAGTTGTTGGCCTTGGTCAGGGCCCACCCGGTGTGGGGCACCCAGTAGGCCTCGAAGTGCTCGTTGGTGTCAACCAGGTCGTCAAGCCGTTCCAGCATGTCGTCGAGCCGCATGGGCTCCTCGATGGCATGGAGGTTGAACGCGGGTACACACTCCAGAGTGTAGGTCGAGACGATACCTAGAGCCCCTAGCCCTACCCGAGCGGCCTGAAAGCCCTCGGGATCCTCCGAGGCCGAGAGGGAGCGGACCGATCCGTCGGCCGTCACCAGCTCCATGCCCTTGATCTGAGTAGCCAAGCCTCCCAGCTTGGACCCGGTGCCATGAGTCGAAGTCGACATGGCCCCGGCCACGGTTTGATAGGCGATGTCCCCAAGGTTGCGCAGTGCCATCCCCCGGTCGGCCAGGGCATCGTTTAGGTCGCCGAGCTTGATCCCGGCCTGGACCCTAACCAGCGGATGGTCCGGGTCGGAGTGGTCGGTTTCCAGCACCTTGTCGTGGCCGTCCATGCGAACCATCACTCCGTTGGTGCAGGCCACGTCGGTAAAGGAATGTCCTGAACCCACCACCTTGAGAGTGCGACCGGCTTCCGCCGTTTCGTTGACCAGGTTCACGAGATCCTCGGCGCCAGAGGGACGAGCCACCTTGACCGGTGCACAGCGTTGGTTGCCGGCCCAATTGGTCCATAGGGCGTCTCGGTCGCGGCGAGTCCTGATCCTTGACATTGCCAGGATGCTAACCGGAGCGAACAGGGAGGGGCCGGGTGGCGTGCGACCGTGGGTCCCCGGCGCGTGTCGGATCGCAATTGGGGCGATACCATTCATCCATCCAGGCGCTCCGCGCCGAACTATCAACGTGCAAATGACCGCAGAATCCATGATGGCGAAGACGAGCCGCCTGAGTCTGGACGGCATCGACTTCTCCTCGTTCAAGGACCAACCCCTTGGTCCGGATACCCTGCGCTGCCTGCGCTACATGCACGACGTCGAGAACCACACTGTTTGCTACCTGCGAGACCTGCTCGTTACCCCGGCCCACCGCGACCCCGAAGTGACCACGTTCCTCACCCTTTGGAACTACGAGGAGTTCTGGCACGGCGAGGCCCTGGGCCAGGTCCTCGAAGCTCACGACGAGCGGGCCGGAACATCCAGGGTGGCGGCCATGCGACGCCGGCTGCCGACAAAGGACCGCTTCGCCCCCATGCTGCACTCCCTGGCATCTATGGCCATCGGGGAGTCGTACATCGCCGTTCACATGTGCTGGGGCGCCGTCAATGAGTGGACCACCCAGGCCGGCTACGCCCGCCTGGCCGCCAAGGCCAACCATCCGGTGCTGGCTGAGCTACTGCGTCGCATCATGCGTCAGGAAGGCCGTCACATCGACTTTTATGCCAGCCAGGCCGAGGACCGGCTGAAAGACAGCGCCAGAGCTCGCAAGCTGGCCCGGGCCGCCTTGCGCAAGTTCTGGACCCCGGTGGGGGCAGGGGTCATGCCCAAGTCGGAAGTGGCCTTCCTCATTCGCCACCTATTCTCCGACAAGGACGGCACTGCGATGGCCGAGCGCATCGATCGGCGGGTTGACCGGCTCCCAGGGCTCGAAGGGTTACGCCTCATCGGCGGAGCCTTGAACCGCTATTCGACCCCTGAGCACATTTAGGTCGCACTTGGGCCATAATGGCGCCGAGATGCCGTTCCCGGCCGGAGGGGATTAGATGCCACCAAGTCTGAGCGATGCCGACTACGCCCACCTGCTCGACCTGAGGACGGGATTGCGCCTCTTCTTGCACTGGAGCGAGGAGCAGGCCGCCCAGGTCGGGCTCACCGGACCCCAGCATCAGCTGCTGTTGTGCATCAGGGGCCACTCCGACCCCCGAGGGCCCACCATCGGAGAGGTGGCCGAATACCTAGTGCGGCGAAGCCACACCGTGGTCAGCTTGGTAGACCGGGTTGAGGCCCTCGGACTGATCGAGCGCAACGTCGATCCCTCCGACCTTCGCTTGGCGCGCCTGGTCATGACCAAGAGCGGCTCCGAGTGCCTGGAATCGCTCAGTGCAGCCCATCTGGAGGAGTTGAGCCGCCTGGGTACCCGCATGGCCCCGCTGTGGAAGGGACTGGCACCCGAAGGAGGCTGAGCCTCGAGGCTCAGCCTCGGGCTTTGAGGGCCTCGATGAGCTTGGGAATCACCTTTTGCACATCACCCACCACGCCCAGATCGGCTATTGAGAAGATCGGCGCCTCGGCATCTTTGTTGATGGCCACGATGTTCTTGGAGCCCTTCATCCCGACCATGTGCTGGGTAGCCCCGGATATCCCACAAGCCACGTAGACCGTGGGCTTGACCGTCTTTCCTGTCTGGCCTACCTGGTAGGCGTAGGGCACCCAGCCGGCGTCCACGATGGCCCGGCTGGCTCCGGGCGCCCCCTTGAGCAGCTTGGCCAGCTCTTCGACCATGGCATACTGCTCGGGCTGGCCCAAGCCCCGACCGCCGGAAACCACCACGTCGGCCTCATCCAACTTGGGACCCGTCCGCTCCTCGACGTGGCGCTCGGTGATCCTGGCCCCGTTGGCGGCGCCGGCGTCGGGAACGGCCAGGGTGACCACTTGGGCCGGAGAACCACCGGATTCGCCGGCCACGAACGACTTGGCTCGCACGACGAAGATCCCCGGTCCCTGTCCGGTGAACTGGGCCTTGGCCACCTGACTCCCACCGAAGATGGCGTGGTGGGCCACCAGCGTTTCCCCTTCGAGGGTGAGGTCCACCACATTGGTCAGCACTGGGCGTCCCAGCTTGGCCGATAGGCGACCGGCGATGTCGCGCCCGTCATAGGTGGCCGGCACCAGGATGGCGTCGGGAGCGTCGCCCGAGGCAATCAACTCGGCCAGGGCCGAAGCCACTGGAACCCCGGGCAGGGCCCCACCGAGGTCACCGGCGGCATAGATCTTGCTGGCGCCGTGGGCTCCGAGGTCGGTTGCCAGCGACTCGGGGTCGGGTCCCCAGGTCACCGCCTCGGCAACCGAGGCCACCTCCCGGGCCTTGGCAAGCAGTTCCAGCGAGATGCCGAGCGGCGCCCCGTCGGCCGATTCGGCCAGTACCCATACTCGTTCGATTGTCATGGCCAGGATCTCCTAGAGGACTTTCAGTTGTTCGAGGAAGGCGATGATGCGCTCGTGGGAGTCGCCCTCATCAACTACTATTTCGCCCGCAGATCGGGCCTCGGCCGCGGCCACTTCGGTGATCTTCTGACCGGCGCCTGCCGCACCTACGTCCTCGGCCGCCAGCCCCAGAGCGGCCACATCCAGGGTTTCCACAGGCTTGCCCTTGGCTGCCATTATTCCTTTGAACGAAGGGTATCGGGGCTCGACCACACCGGCCGTTACGGTAACCACGGCAGGCAGGGGGCACTCGACTTCGTCGTAGCCCGCCTCGGTCTGGCGATTGACCTTGATCGTGCCCCCAGCTACTTCGATGTGCTTGGCGAAGGTTATGGAGGGCAGGCCCAGCAATTCGGCGACCTGGACGGGCGTGGTCCCGGTGTAGCCGTCGGTCGACTCCGTGGCAGCCAGAATGAGGTCGGGCTCGGCCCGCTTGATGGCCGCGGCCAATACCCGGGCCGTTCCGAGGGCATCCGACCCGGCCAGCAAGGGATCGCTGATCAATATGGCCTTGGCCGCCCCCATCGCCAGAGCCGTCCGTAGGCCGCTGGTCTCCGAGTTTGGCGCCATGGAAACCAGGGTGACTTCGCCACCTCCAGCGGCGTCGGCAAGCTGAAGCCCCATTTCCACCCCGTAGGCGTCCGAGTCGTCCAGGATCAGCTTGCCCTGGCGGACCATGTTGTTGGTGGCCGGATCCAGCTCACCCGGCGCCGCGGGATCGGGAATCTGTTTTACACAGACGACTACGTTCATGTCTCGATTCTGGTTCATTTCGGCACAGACTTGCCAACTCGGAATACAAATGAGACGCCCCCGTGGTCCCGGACCCCGCCATACCTTCCACGCCGATTGGAGCCCTCGAGCCCTGGTAGCGTCCCTACACCCGATGCGTGTCCTCCTCATCGTCAACGCCGTGGCCTCATCGGTCACGCCCCGAGCCCGGGTCGTGATCCAAAAGGCGCTGGCCGCCGACCATGACCTCAAAGTGGCCACGACCAGCCGACGCGGTCACGCCACCCAGATGGCTGCCGAATCGGCGGCCGAGGGCATCGAGATCGTCGTGGTCCTGGGAGGGGATGGCACCCTCAATGAAGCGGCCAACGGCCTGGCAGGGTCGAGATCCGCCTTGGCCGTTCTTCCCGGAGGATCCACCAATGTGTTCGCCCGCACCATCGGGTGCCTGGACGACCCCATCGAGGCCACCGGCCAGCTTCTCGGCTCGCTGGCCAGGAACAACAGGACCCGCATCGGCATGGGACAGGCCAACGGCCGCTATTTCCTGTTCCACGTGGGAATGGGGCTCGACGCCGCCATCGTCGGCCAGGTGGAGCGCCGGGCCAGGCTCAAACGTTATGCCGGCCACCCACTGTTCGTTTACGCCGGCTTTTCCACCTACGCCCGGCATTTCGACCGAAGCCGGCCCGCTCTGACAGTCACCTACCAGGACGGCAGCACCAGCCAAGCCGTTTTCTTTGCCATTTGCCAGAACACCGACCCCTACACCTACCTGGGGCGCCGGCGCCTCAGCATCTCGCCCGAGGCCACCTTTGACCGGGGCTTGGCAATCTTCGCCAGCCGGACCATCAAGGCTCGTTCGACGCTGGCCATCATCGTGTCCGCCTTGGGCCGGGGCCGGCTCCTTAATCACCACTCCAAACTCGACCGGCGAGTGGACCAGGACCATATCCGGATCGACGGCAGCACCCCCTTCGCCTACCAGGTCGACGGAGACTACCTGGGACTTACCGATTCGGTGGAGCTAGGCCACGCTCCCGACATCCTTGACCTAATCCTGCCCGCCTGAGACGCGGGGCCGGGTTGAGCCGCAAAGGGGGCTGGGCCGGTCAGGACCTGCGCAAAGTGCGCAATGCGGCCGCCACGTCGTTTGTGATGAGCGAATCGACCCCCATTGACGCCAGTTCAACCATCCGGGATGGGTCATCGACCGTCCAGGTGCACACGTCCACCCCCTGGTCGTGGGCCCGGGCGACCAGTTCGGACGTAACCACATCCCCGGGAGGATGCAGGGCGGAATGCCCACGGTCTATGACGCAGGCCAGCGCCTGCACCTGGTCGTAGTGGCTTCGGGTGAGCCAGCCCGTCGGGATGCGGGGATCGATGGCCCGTATGGCATCCAAGGCTGAAAGGGAGAACGAGGACACCACGCTCCTCCCCCTCGCACCCCTTTCATTGACCGCATCCACTACCTGGCGGACCAACCGATCGATCCCCTCCCGCGCCCCCTCGGCCCGGTCAGGGATCTGATCAGGGTCCGGGTCCGGTGTAAGGGGGGGTGCAAGCGGGCTCAGGTCGGTCTTGAGCTCGATGTTGACCGTCATCGCGCCACATGCGTCGATGGCCAACCCGAGCAGGGGTACCCACTCGGGAAGGTCTCCCACCATGAGCTCCGAAATGAGACCTACGCCATCGATATAAGGATCATGGTGAACAACCAGAGCACCGTCGGCGCCCAGGCGGACATCGAGCTCGACCCCGTCGGCACCCAACCGCAGGGCCTCCACGAATGCGGCGACGGTGTTCTCTTTGATCATCCCTGGCCTGGAGTCGCCGTTGGAGAGCTTGGAGTCCCCGCTGGAGGGCACGGCGGCGTTGGAGAGCACGGCGGGCGCCGTACGGTCGGGTGAGCCCCGATGAGCCAGGACGGCGATCGAAGCCCAGCGCAGCGCACTCACGACGAATGAAGATAATCGGGCTTCGAACCCGCGACCAAAAATCTGGTTTTGGGTGACAGAATCTCGGGTAGTGACCCCTTGCAAACGAGCATCGCAGAGAGTATGATTCTAAATACTCACAAATTTCTGCTGGCGTGTGTTTGCAACACCCCATGTGAATGAAATCACAAACAGCAAGACCGCCTAGGAGGCGACGTGGCCTTGACCTGGAACCGCTCGATCGAGTGGGACACTGATGACTGGCGTACGATGGCCGCTTGCCGCGACACCGACCCTGACTTGTTTTTCCCTGTGGGATCGACCGGCCTGGCGCTGGAGCAGATAGCCGAGGCCAAATATGTGTGCAATGCCTGCGACGCCCAGGCACCGTGCCTAGAGTTCGCCCTCGCCACCAACCAGGAGTCAGGCGTTTGGGGGGGAACCTCCGAAGAGGAGCGCCGCAAACTGCGCAAGAGCTGGCTAGCCCGCCAGCGCCGCGCCTCCTAGCCCGCCAGCCTCGCGCCTCCTAGCCCGCCAGCCTCCGATTCAAACGGGCGCCACCGGGACGACCAGCTCCACGACGGCACCATTGTCGTTGCGAACGCTGATACGGCCCGACATCTGTCCCGCGACCAGACCGCGAACGATGGACAGCCCCAGGCTGAACGTATCCTGAACCGAAAACCCCTCGGGAAAGCCCTGACCATTGTCCCTCACCATCACCGTCAGATCGTGCCCGTCATTGTCCAGGCTGACAACCACCATGCCGGGATCAGGCCGACCCACATCGTGGCCCAAAGCCCCGAGGTCGGAGACTTCGCTGTCCAAGGCCCCTCCACCAAAGGCGTGCTCCACGGCATTTTGAAGCAGTTCGGCTAATACCACCGCCAGCGGCGTCGCCAGATCGGCAGGCAATTCGCCGGCATCGCCGATCACTTGAAATGTGACCGGCCGGGTAGAGACCACGGCGTCCCTGGCCATTCGCACCAACGAATCAACGGCGTCGTCAAATGGCACCTGGTCGCCCGTTTCGCGCGAAAGGATCTCATGGACCACGGCGATGGACCGTATGCGCCGCTCTGCCTCGCGCAGGGCCGTGCGCCCCTCCCCGGGATCGAGCCGGCGGGCCTGCAGGCTGAGCAAGGACGATATGGTCTGCAGGTTGTTCTTGACACGGTGATGCACCTCGCGGATGGTGGCGTCCTTGGTCAGCAACAGCCGATCACGACGACGCAGATCGGTCACATCCCGCATCACTACCAGCGCCCCGGTTGTCCGGCCACCGGCCAAGAGGGGGATGCAGCGGATCACCACGATCACGTCCAGACGACGCTCGATTTCCTCGATGACGGGAAGCCCCTCGATGAACGATCGCTCTAACCCCCCCACCTCGACACCCAGCTCATCGAGCCGCAGGCCCGTGGCATTGGTGTTCACCCCCATACGGTGAAGGGCGTTGACAGCATTGGGCGAGGCGTACGAGACACGCTGGCCGGCATCGAGGACGAGGACCCCGTCGCCCACCCGTAGGGCCTCCTCGCTGGCGGCCTCGTCCTGTTCGAAAGGAAACAGTCCTTCGGAAATCATCGAGGCAAATCGGGAGAACAGGTCTACATAGATGCGCTCCAGCTCGCCGGGTCGGCGTCCCACGGCCAGAGGCGACTCGCGCGAGACAATGCCCAGAGGCCGCGCCTGCCAACGTAGCGGTATGCACTCCACCTGGGCCCGCTCACCCCGGACCGTGGCGCCTGGCGACTCGGTGCCAATCGAAACGGTTCTCTCCCCCACCACTATCTGGCCCAGTTCCCAGGCCCGGGCCACCAGGGGACGGGCCGACTCGCTGAGGAGTTGCCCCACCAGGTCGTCGCGGTGCAGGGTCTGGCCGGTGGAGGGCCGCATCTGGCCCAGAACCACGAAGCTGGATCCGTGGCTGTGCGACGTCGGCACCAGCAGCAACAGATCGGAAAAGGACAGGTCGGCCAGCATCCCCCACGAACCCATGAGCCTTTGCAGATGATGCAGGTCCGCCGGGTCCAGGTCGGTGTACTCCACCGCCAGCTCGGTCGGCCCCATCATCGTCAGATTGATCCTTTTCTCGTTCTGTCCAGCCCGATCCACGGCCGGCTCGGCCCGGTCACGATGCAGATCCCGCCGTTGCGAGGTCTACATCATGGGCCGTCCGGGCCTCAAAGGTTCTCAAGCTGGTGTACCCCGCCGCCGTCACCATCGCTCTCAAGTCGGCGCATCGATAGGCCACGTGCTCAGGGCCGTGGGAGTCCGAAGCCGTGGTTATCGGTACCGAGCGGGCGCGGAAGGCATCGAGGAGGCCGGGAGCGGGGTAAGACTCGCCCGCCGGCTTGCGCCACCCGGCAGAGGACACCTCGGCCGCCATTCCGCTTTGGGCCGCCGCTTCAGCTATGCGGTCATGGAACTCGCCAGGCACGCCGGGCCGATGGCCTGCCACCTTGATGACATCCGGATGAGCCAACACGTCACAGGCTCCCGACGCCGCCAGTTCCTCCACGGCGCTGGTGTAGCTGTCCCACACTTCCTCGATGTCCCGCAATCCCCATTCGGCCATGCAGGCGTCGTCCTGTAAGTAGTCGAACAGCCAGTCTCCGATCCAGTGAACCGAACCCAACAGAACGTCGAAGGGGTAATCGGCCAGCAAGCCGGCCACTTGATCCATGCGGTCCTGGTAGTAGTCGACCTCCAGACCGAGCACCACCGGCAATCCAGCGGCCTTGGCTTCGAGCACGGTGGACACGTACAGGTCGAGGTCGGCCCGGGCGTGATCAGCCCAGTAACGGGCCATTACCGGGCCGAGGCGCGGATCGGGGCGATCCAGGTCATTCCAGAACCCGCCCAAGATCCGATCGGCCTGGCCGAAGCGAAAGAGGTGCTCGGTCAGGGCAATCTGGCTCACGCCCCGTGCCTCGGCCCGACGGCAGTAGTCCTCCAGCTCCTCGACGCTCGGAGCGTGGTCGGGTCGGCCGTGAGGCCACAGGTGGAGGTGGTAGTCGATCATCAATTGCGTCTGACCAGGGTTACCCCGTCTCGTACCGTGAGCTGGACGCAACTCACCCTCCGATCGGCGACCAGGTGGTCGTTGAAGGTCCGGATGGCGATGGTGTCGGCGCTGCCTTCGGGGTCGTCGAGTACCGCTCCAGACCACAAGGTGTTGTCGATCGCCACCAGCCCGCCGTCAGCCAGCTTGGGCAGCACCGACTCGTAGTAGTCAAGGTATGAACCCTTGTCGGCGTCGATGAAAACGAAGTCGAACTGACCCTCCAGCAACCTCACCGTGTCCATGGCCGGACCAACCCGCACCTCGATCATCTCAGAGTACGGGCTGGCGGCAATGTGCCGGCGAGCCACTTCGGCGTGGACGTCGCTGATCTCACAGGTGATGATGCGTCCCTCGGGGGCCATGCCGGCCGCCATGGACAGGGCAGAGTACCCGCTGAAAGTACCGATCTCCAGCACCCGCCGGGCCTTGAGGGAAAAGACCAACATCTCCAAGAAGCGGCCCTCCAAGGCCCCCACCATCATCCCCGGAGCACTCAGGGCGTCTCGGGTCTCCTGGGCCAGGGCCACCAGATGGGGGGGTGGTGGCGCCGAGTGATCCTGCGCATAGGCCTCGATGTCAGGGCGAACAATGGCGGTCATGTCTGGGTCCTTTCACTCCAAATGTGGGCGCCCAGCCTGGCCAGGCCACCTAGGTCAAAAATGTCTGTCTCAAAAGCGGGAACGGTGGCCACCACTTCGGTGCCCACAGCCAGCTCGGACTGCTGCTCGGCCTCCCGACGGGCGACCATCTCGAAGTTCAGGTAGCTCTCGGCCACCTCGTTCAGCACTCGGGCCACCTGGTCGACCTGGTTCAACTTGGACCCCAGGCGGGGGGCTATCTTCTCGGCCAATTCAGAAGAACTACCAGCCAGGGTCGAGGCCAGGGTCGAGGAGCCCGGCGAACGAAGGTACTCGGGCAAGACCTTGTTGAGCACCACCGCACCGAGATGGAACTTCTTGTCGGCCAAGGCTCCGATGAAGAACTCGGCCTCGCGAAGTGGAGCCGCCTCCAGGGTGGAAATGACCATGAACGTGGTGCGCCGGTCGTGCAGCAGTCGGGAAACAGCCTCGGCCCGCTCCACGAAGCCGGCGTACATGGTTTGGAAGAGCATAAAGAACTCGGCGATGTCCTGGAGGAACTGCGAGCCGAGCAACCGGTCGGCCACCTGGTAGAACGGGCGCGAGGCCAGGCTCACGAATCGGGACCGGTAGGGAACGATGAGCCAACGCAACAGGCGGCTTGAGAAAAAGTCGGCCATGCGTTCCGGCGCTTCGAGAAAGTCGAGAGCATTGCGGGAGGGCGGCGTGTCGACCACAATCAAGTCGTAGTCCCCGCCGGTGTGTATTTCGTACAAGCGCTCCATGGCTATGTAGTCGTGGCTCTGCACGAATCGAGAGGTGATGTTGGTGTAGAGCGGGTTGGCCAGGATCTCGGCCGCGGTCTTGTCGTCGGGGGCGTGGAGTCGAACGAGGTCGTCCCACGATTTCTTGGTGTCCAGCATGGCCGCCCAAAGCTCGCCGCGGGGCTTCAGACCGGCAGCCCTGAAGGTCTCGTCAGGTACCCGGGTCTCGGCGTTGCCCAGAGCCCCCAACCCCAGGGCGTCGGCCAGCCGGCGAGCCGGGTCGACGGTCAGGACCAGTACCTTGCCCCCGTGGTGGGTAGCCGCCATCGCCGCTGCCGCTGCCGCTGTCGTGGTCTTGCCCACTCCCCCTGACCCGCAGGCAATGGCGATCTCCTTGGCCGCCAGCAGTTCGTCGAGGGATGCCGCACCGGCTGCCCGGGTCGGCTTTCCCGCCATATCTAATTCACCGCCATGCCTAGTAGCCCAACTCTGCGGCCAGTGCCTGGGCCATCTGGCGAGTGGTGCGCATGCCGTGGATCCGGGAGAAGAGGAAGGGTAGGTACAGCATGGGCACGTCCTCGTGGATTCCCGCCCGGAGGCGCTCCATGTGTCCGGCCCGGGTACGCCGCATGGTCACGGCCAGTCGAGCCGCCGCCAGGATCGGGCCGACATCTCCCCCGCTCGCCTGCGACAGAGCCTTTAACACGGCCGGCTTTTCGAGGGCCTCGAACACCGCTTCTTCGCCACGGCCGAACAGTTCGGGCAGTACCCGGTTCACCATCACCGCGGCCAGGTGGACCTTGGTCTCGGAGCCGAGGCGTCCGGCCAGGTCGATAGTCTCCACCACCGGCATCTCCTCGGGAGTAGCCACGATGCATAGACCGGTGGTAGCCCGATCGGCCAGAATGTCGAGCATCCAGGTGGTCTGGGTCCGGATCAGGCCCACCTTGACCAACTCGTTGATCGCCTCCGGAGCCGCCAACTGCCCGACGATGTGTCCGGTGGCGGAGGCATCCACCACCACAAGATCGAACCGGCCCTCCCTCACCTCCCAGCACAGCTTGCCGACGATAAGCAACTCCTTGACACCGGGAGCGGCGTTGGCCACGAAGTCAAAAGCCCGGGCCAAGGGCCCAAGTTTGGACACCAGGGGCAGGCGGAGATTGAGGCGGAGATATTCCTTCAGCGATTCCTCGGTGTTCATTGACATAGCGAACAGATCGGGGGCGATCTCACGATGGGCGAAGGTGGTTGGTCCGGTCTCGAAGGCGGAGGCCACGTCACCCTTGGGATCGGTTTCGCACAGAAGAGTACGCAGTCCGTGCTGGGCCGCGGTCAGGGCGATAGCCGAGGCCACCGTGGTCTTGCCCACGCCTCCTTTGCCGGTGACGAAGAGCAGGCGTCGATCCAACAGTCCTGGCAGGCGATCCGTCTTCCGATCGATGCGAGGGACTGTGCTCGGGTTGGTCCCGGTGCTCCCCGTTGGCCTCTTGGCGGCCGCGCCGCCCATGTCAGCTCACGACCCACCTGGCCATGCCGGTCCTCAGTTGGCGCCGAAGCCCACTCGGCGATTCTCGCTGACCGCACCGATCTCCACGTAAGCCACCTTCGAACACGGCACGCCCACCCGGCGGCCCTTGCGGTCGGTCAGCCACAGGACTCCCTCGCTGTTGGCCAAGGTAGCTTCCACCTCGGCGGAGAGCTGATCGTGGTCGATACCCTCAGCCAGATCCACTTCGATCTCCTTGGGGGTTTGAGTGATCCCTATCCGTACTTCCACGCGGTCGCTCCTAGTAGTCGGGCCATTGCCATCGTAGGCGGCGCCACACTGTCACACGGCCGGTGCACAATGCTGCAGTGGCCACGGCACCCATCCACCCAACCGAACAGGCCGGTGGCGAGGACCAACCGGCTCGGCGCTGGGCCTCGACCATGCACGGTCATCCCGCCGGCCCGATCCGCCTGGCCCATTCCCCTGCTCCCGGCCCAACCGACGGGGACCTCGCCAACGGTCCAGGAGTACCCAACGGTCCAGAGGCAGAGGTAATCCGAGCTCGCAGCTGCCTTGATCGGCGAGCCAGAGAGGACCTCGAGCAGGTGGTTCTGGGACCCGGAGCCACCCTGTCAATCGGGGCAGGGGATCGTTCGATAGCCGAGCCGCCCGACCCGGTTCGTACCTGCTTCGAGCGTGACCGGGACCGGATACTTCACGCCAGCGCCTTTCGACGGCTGGCAGGCAAGACCCAGGTTTTCGTGGTTCCCGACGATCACCAGCGCACCAGGTTGACCCATGCGCTAGAGGTCACCCAAGTGGCCAGCGCCATCGCCCAGGCCTGCCGACTGAACGTGGCCCTGACCGAGGCCATTGCCCTCGGTCACGACTGTGGTCACGGTCCGGGCGGTCACGCCAGTGAGGAGGCCTTTTCGCCTTACGTCAAGGGTGGTTACGACCATGCCGTGTGGGGGGCGGACGTCGTGTTGACCCCATTGAACCTGTGCTCCCAGACGGCCGACGGGATCCGGAACCACTCCTGGTCCCGTCCTGCTCCCTCGACCATGGAAGCCGAGGTGGTGTCCTGGGCCGATCGCATTGCCTACGTGTGTCACGACTTCGAGGACGCGGTCAGGGCCGGGATCACCAATCCGTCCCTCTTGCCCAGCCAGGTCAAGGACATGGCCGGATCGAGACGGGGTGACCAGCTCGACGCCTTCATCGGGGGGGTGGTGGCAGCGATCATGACGACCGGCATCGTCGGCATGACCCAGGACCGGGCCGAGGCGTTGGCTGCCTTTAGGTCGTTCAACTACGAGCACATTTACATGCGCCCCGCTGCGCTGGCCCAGGGTCGACAGGTAGTGGAGGTCCTGCGGGCTTTGGTCGAACACCTGGCCGACCGGCCAGGTCTGGTCCCTGACTCGGAACCAGCGAGTGCCAACCGGGAAGCGGATCCGCTCCCTCCCGCCGGCGGCCAGGCCGCCTTGGAACGTGCCGTTACCTACGTGGCGGGAATGACCGACCGTTACGCATTCCGCATGGCAGTGAGCCGGCTGGGGTGGGATCGGGCCCGACTGGCCGACGACGCCGGCTTCTAATCCGGACCGGAGGGCGCCGGATCAGGGGACGCCTCCTCCTCTTCGAGCCACTTGGGGGCATGTTGGAGTGCCCAGGAGCGACCGACCCGACCGGTGCTGATCGCCCGCATTGCTTGGCGGTCGGACAGGGCATACAGCACGTGCCCCACGAAGGTGATGACGAAGATGGTTGCCACCCAGTCGTGGACAAAGGTCGCCCCAGTCCGCCACGCCAGGGGGAAGGGACCGAACCACCGCATAATGATCCCAGTGGCCAGCATCACCACGATGACCCCACCCACGAATGCGGTATTGAGCTTCTGGCCGGCATTGAACTTGCCCGAAGAGACCGACACGTCCCGTCCCCACGAGCGGAGCCACCGGCGGTCATCGGCGTCCCACCGGTTTATGCGGGACAGGTCGCGTCGGATGCGGCGTCCCCAACGCCTCCCCGCCACCGCCACCAAGATGGGAACCGGCAGGGCCAAACCGGCATAGACATGAATCTCCCGCATTAATTCCCGACGTCCGATAAGGGCTGAGATGGACCCGATGTAAAGCGGGGCCGCCGTCAGCATCAACACGATGAAGAGCACGGCAGTAACCCAGTGGGCCACCCGCTCGGTGCGGTCGAAGCGCTCGATCCAACCCCGGGGCGAGGACAGGGAACCGTGGTGAGCCACCCGACCGGCAGCCACCCGACCGGCAGCCACCCGACCGGCAGCCGGCGGGGCCGGATCAGCCGGTAGGTCGGTCACTTCTGCCGTTGGAGTGCCCGACCCAGGCATTTACGTCGTAACCCCGTTGCTCCCAGTAGCCGGGTTCGACCTTGTCGACCAGCTCGATAGCGCTCAGCCATTTAGCCGACTTGTAGCCGTACATGGGCGAAACGTAGAGCCGCACCGGGCCGCCATGGTCGGCGCCCAAAGGCTTGCCCTCGAACTGGTAGGCCACAATCACGTCGCTGCGCCTGGCCTGATCCAACGTCAGGCTCTCGGTGTATACCCCGTCGAAGCTCTTGAAGCGCAGGGCTCGGGCCGAAGGGGTGGGCCCGGCCCGAGCCATCAGGTCGGCCAGCTTGACCCCTTGCCAGTGCACGGACGGGACGCGCCAACCAGTCACGCACTGAAAGTCCTTGGTCAAAGCGGTAGGCGGCATGGCCATCAATTCGGCCAGGCTGATCGAATAGGGCTTGGCCACCAGGCCGGAGACTTTGAGCGAATAGGTATTCGGATCGGTCCCCGGTAGGGCGCCGGTCACCGAGTAGATGCGAAATCGGTTGGCCGCCGGCAGTATCGAACCCAATCCGAAGCCGGAGTTCGACGTGATCGGACTCAGGGCGTCCCCGATGAGGCGCTGTGCCGAGGAGCCGAAGAGGATGCCGAGGGCCCCGGCTCCCATCATCCCGAGCAGCACCCGCCGGCCGATGGGCGTACCGGCCTCAGCCACGCTGGTCATAACCCAAAGGCTAGGGCCCGGTGCGCCAAATTTGTTATCGGGTCCCCCGAGGATGCCGGAGGCCACCACGGCTGGGACCTCCGGGGGCCGGCCTGGGTTGCCGGCCCGGGCCCGAGATCGCTCGCCGGCTACGGTCCTTAGCGCACTGTGAGCTCGGAACGGTAGACCCGGGCCGGACCCATCGCCTCGATCCGAGCTGCGATGGTCAAAAAGGCCTGGGCCGATGGACCATCGGGCTCGGATACCACGATGGGCACGCCCCGGTCGCCTCCCGCCCTGACGGCCTCCACCAGGGGAATCTGCCCCAAAAGGGGGATGCCCAGATCGTTCGCCACCGACTCTCCCCCGCCCGATCCGAATATCTCATAGCGAGTACCGTCGTGGCCCACGAAGTAGCTCATATTTTCCACCACGCCGCGCAGAGGCAGCTTGAGCTGGCGGGACATGTAACCGGTTCTTTGGGCCACCCGCTGAGCGGCTATCTGGGGCGTGGTGACCACGAACACCTCTGACTTGGGCATGTACTGGGCCATGGACAGCGCCACGTCACCGGTACCCGGTGGCATGTCCACCACCAGGTAGTCAGGTTCTCCCCACCAGGTGTCCACCATGAACTGCTCCAGGGCCTTGTGCAGCATCGGTCCGCGCCACACCACGGGCTGGTCTTCGCGCACGAAGAACCCCATTGACATACAAGCCACGCCGTGGGCCACTGGCGGTATCAAGAGCTTGTCGATGACCATCGGATTGCGGTCGATGCCCAGCATGCGGGGAACGGAGAAGCCGTACACGTCGGCATCCAACACCGACACGGTATGGCCCCGACGAGCCAGCGAGATGGCGACATTGACGGTGACCGAGGACTTGCCCACCCCTCCCTTGCCCGATGAGATGCCGAGCACCCTGGTGGGTGAGTCGGGCCTCATGAAAGGGTTGGGACGCTGGCCGGGCGGGGCATGACCCTGACCCTGGGCCGGGGTGGGACCGGGGCGCGAAGCAGGACCGGGGCGCGAAGGGGGGCGGGAGGCCGTATCGAGAGCGGCGACCAGCTCCGAGCGCATGTCGTCGTCCATGAGTACCAGTTCCACCTCGCCGCCGGCACCCCCGACGGCGGCCACCGCCTGGGTCACCAGGTCGGTGAGCTCGGACGCCTTGGGATAGGTGTCGGTGGGCACGGCCACGGTGACAACAGTCCTGCCCCGGCGCACGCTGACCTGGTGCACCATGCCCAGCCCGGACAGGGGACGTCGGATCTCGGGATCAATGACGGCCCCCACCGCCTGTAGCACCTGATCCTGGTTGGCCGACATAAGGATTCCTTCGTTGGGGGCCCGTGGGGGGAGCGTGGCCGACGGACCCGGATTATCACTACCGCCGTAGGTAGAATAGTAAGGGTGGAAGCCAAGCCTGCCAGTGCCGATGAGTTCTCGGCCGCGGTCGCCGCCGTCACCTCGGCGTTCGGCGACCCAACCCGGCGCCAGATCTACCTATTCGTCCGGGAGCACTCAGGGGCGACCGCCGGGGAGGTGGCTGCGAATTTCGACCTGCACGCCAATGTGGCCCGACACCACCTGGACAAACTGGTCTCAGGTGGTTATCTAACCGTTTTCGTTCAAAAGTCCGCCACCACCGGCGCCGGTCGGCCATCCAAGCGCTACAGGGCCTCCGATAAGGACATGACCCTTGAGTTCCCCACCCGGCGCGACGACCTGCTGGTGACATTGCTGGCCCGCACCCTGGCCATGGTCCCCCGGGACGAGGCCGAATGCATGGCCGAACTGGTCGGTGAGGAGTACGGGCGATCATTGGCCGCCGACATGGTGCCGGCCCAAGCGCAGCGCTCCTTGCGCTCCGCTCTCGGATCAGTCGCTGACGCCCTCACTGCGCACGGATTCGCCGCCCACGCGGAGGCTCGAGGAGCCTCGGTGGCCATCATCGCCGAGCACTGCCCCTTTGGGGATGCGGCCAGCCAACACCCGTTCATTTGTGCCGTCGACCGGGGAATCGTCAAGGGGATGCTGGGTGAGCTTTACGGTCAATCCACCCCGGTCACCATGACTTCGAGGGCCCGGGGCGACGACACCTGTGCCACCGTGGTCTGACACCCCGGTTCTGCCATGGTGAACCCAACCTCATCTCGCCACTACCTCGATCACGCCTCTTCGTCTCCCATGCGACCCGAGGCCGTCGAGGCGATGGTCGAATGGATGGGTCCCATTGGGGCCGCCGATCCAGGCCGAGTCCACAGCGAAGGGCGCCAAGCCCGAGCGGCCATTGAACAGGCGCGGGGCCAGGTAGCCGACCTGGTGGGGGTAAGGCCCCGACAAGTGATCTTCACCTCGGGGGCGACCGAGGCGGCCAACGCCGCCGTATGGGGCGCCACCCGAGCTAGACCCGGAGGCGTCGTGGTGTGCCCCACGGTCGAGCACTCATCGGTTCGGGACGCCTCCCGGCGTCTGGCCCCCGTCCTCGACGTGACCGTCGACGCCCTCGGCCGGGTGGATCCGGACTGCTTCATCGAGGCCCTGGAAGGGGCCGCTGGCGGCGCGGGGGTGGCCCTGGCCCATCTGCAATGGGCCAACCACGAGGTCGGCACCATCCAACCAGTGGCCGACGCCGCCGAAGCCTGTCGCGCCCGGGGCATCCCCCTCCACGTCGATGCCGCCGGGGCCGTCGGTCACATCCGGACCGACCTGGAGCGGCTGGGGGCCGATTTTGTATCGATAAGTGCCCACAAGATGGGCGGACCGAGGGGCATCGGCGCGTTGGTGGTGGGACGGGGGGTCCGGGTGGAACCGCTACTGGTGGGGGGAGACCAGGAGCGGGCCCGTCGGGCAGGCATGGAGAACACCCCAGCCATCATCGGATTCGGAGCGACAGCCGAGGTCCTCAGCCGACTTGGGCGCATCGAGGCCGAGGCCACTCAGGCCCGGACCCATACCGAGTCCGTCCTGGCCGGGGCCCTGGCCTGCGGCGACGTGGCGCCCTACGGCGACACCGAGGATCGCCTCCCTCACATCGTGTGCCTGGGGGTGATGGGGGTGGAAGCCGAGGCCGTGGTGCTGGGCTTGGACCAAGCCGGGTTGGCGGTTCATTCCGGCTCGGCCTGCTCGTCCGAGACGCTCGAACCCTCGCCCGTGCTAGCTGCCATGGGGGTGCCGGCCGAGAGCTCATTGCGGGTTTCGGTGGGGTGGTCCACCACCGACAACGACGTGGACGCCTTCATCGAGGCCTTCCCCGGGGTCGTTCGCCGCCTGCGGGCCCTGGGGGCCAACTCCTAGCGCGGGGCCGAGTCCGGAGCCGGCCCTCTTCCTGGCGCCGGGCCCCGCACCGACCTGTCCAGGATCTCTTGGGGGACCTCCACCCACATGCGCAGCAGCGCACCACCGAAGGTCTTTCCCAGGTTGTCGCTGCGTAGGCTGGCCGGCCCCCCTCCACCAAGGGCTTGATGCATCACAAATTTGAGGGCCAGCACGTTGGGCGCCTCGTAACGCAGCACGTCTCCTTTGACGAGCGAGGCAAAATGCTCCTTCACCTTCTCGGCGCTCACCGCAGAACGGATGAGCTCGAAGGACTCCCAGTCGTCGGCGAACAGGGTCAGGTCGCTGATGTCGCCCTTGTCGCCCGATCGGGCTCCGCAGAACTGGCGCAGCTGGGCCTGTGGCACCTCAGGCCTCCTCGATGAACACGCCCACCTGGGCGTCCACCAAACCCTTGTCCACGGCCAGGGACTGAAGGGCCATGAGCTGGGTCGGTTTGGAGCCCCGGGCCCGCCCCAGGCCAGATATGCCCGGTGGCCCCGACAGGCCAAGGATGCCGAGGCCCCGCCCGACGGCCCCGGCCGAGGCGACGTCTGCGCAACGCCAGGCCAAACGGCCGATCACCTCAGGAGGCTCACCGGTTCCTCCTGGTCCGGGGGTCGACCCCGCCCAAGAGCGACCGACGGTCAACCCTGCCCGAGGCCGACCCACGGTCGACCCTGCCCGAGGGCGACCGACGGTCGAACCTCCGTACCCGTCGACTCCGAAATACTCCTCGCACCATTCCTCTACCACCAGCCCGTCCGCCTCGGTCCGCCGGCGGACAAATTCAATGGCGGCCCGGACCTTGGCCTCCGCATCGGGCCAGGCATAGCAGAAGCGGCTCTCTCCGGCCCATCCGGCCGGAGTGCACACCAAAGCCTTATACGTCTCGGGGGCCGGGGCGCCTCGGGCTCCCGAAACCCTGACCCGGTCCTGGCCCAAGTCCTCCAGGTCCACGGCGGTGAAGTCGGCCACCACGTCGGGATTGAGGTACCGGGCAGGATCATGGACCTCGTACAGGAGCTGTTCACGCACGGTGTCGAAGCTGACCGCACCCGAGGTCCCCGGGGGTTTGGTGATCACGGCCGTGCCATCGGAAGACACTTCGGCTATGGGAAAGCCGACCGTGGCCGGATCTATCTTCTCCCACCAACGACCGGAGTAGTTCCCCCCCGTCACCTGCCCGCTGCATTCCAGGAGGTGGCCGATGGTCACCCCCGCCGCCAATAAGTCCCAGTCGGACATGTCCCAGCCAAACTCGTGGAGCAGCGGGGCCAGATACAAAGAGGCGTCAGCCACCCGGCCCGTGATGACCACGTCGGCCCCCTGGTCCAAGGCCCGGGCAATGGGAGCAGCCCCCAGGTAGGCGTTGGCGAAAAGCACATGATCCCGGCTGTCCAGGTCCAGTTGCGCCCCCAGGGGCCTGACATCATCGCCGATGACCGTGGCCACCTTCAGCCCCCTCGCCCCCTCGGACCGGGCCACGTCGAGGGCCAGGCGGCCGGCGCCCAATGGATTGATTCCGCCGGCGTTAGTGATGAATCGGGTACGCCCCGACACAAGGTCGGGCATGACCGCCTTCAGATAGGCGGGGAGATCCCTGGTATATCCGAGCGATTCATCGCGCTGGCGGTCCTTTTGCAGTATGGCAAGGGTGAGCTCGGCCAGGGCCTCGCACACCAGGTAGTCCACCCCCGTGGCCAGCACCGCTGACACCGGATCGATCCCATCCCCGTAGAAGCCCTGACCGCTGCCGATTCGGACGCTCACTGTCCCGACGGTAGCCTGGGAACAAAGCGGGTAGGAACCCCCAGGCCGGAGACCCCTGTGGCCACCACCCCAAACGAGCCGGGCAGGCAGATGGACGGCAGGAACCAACACACAAAACCACCCTGGCGATTGATGGCACTCTCGCTGGTCGGCGCTCTGGTCCTGTTCGGGGCGGTCGGTTTGTTCTGGCCCGTGGGCAATCGCTCCGCGTCGGGAACGGGTACGACGGTGCCGGCCAGTATTTTCACCACTGGCAAAGCCGGCCCGGCCCGGGGCTTCACCCTGCCCGTGTTAGGACAGGCGTCACGGACCGTCTCGCTGGCCGACTTTGCCGGTCGCCCCCTGGTAATCAACTTCTGGTCCTCCACCTGCGGGCCGTGCAAGGCCGAGATGCCAGCCTTGGAGTCGGTATACCGCTCCATGGGAGGTCGGGTGGCCTTTCTCGGTGTAGACACCGGCGACTCGCAAGCCGATGCCGTTGCCTTCGCCCGGTCCAAGGGGGTGACCTACCCTTCCGGGTTCGACCCCAGTACCTCGGTGGCCACCAGCTATGACCTGTATGGCCTGCCCCATACCGTGTTTATCTCACCAACGGGCCAGATCCTGGAGAGTCATACCGGACCATTGGACGTATCCGGCCTGACATCGAGCATTCACCGGCTCTTCCCTCTGCTCAGACCCTAAGACTTACCTTCTCCCCCACCACTTGGCCCCCAGGGGCGATGAAGCCGTCCTCAGCCCTTGGCGTTAGCCGCCGGGGGCACCGTCAGTCCCACGGCCTCGAAGGCCTGCGCCACCACTGTACGGGTGGCCGACACCATGGCCGGGTCGGGCGAGTCGGCTAGGAACAGACGGAACTGAGCCACCGCTCCAGCCGGGTCCTTGGCATCCTGGAGAAGTATGTAGCCCATGAAGGCATGGGCGTCGGGATAGTTGGGGTCGGCGGAGATGGCCGCCTGGACCGACTCCTTTCCCACAGCCATGACCCGGGCATTGTGGCCGGCCACTCCGGCCAGGCGCTCCAGCCAACCCCGGTAGGCGAGGGCCTCGGGTTGGCGGGGATCGATGGACAAGGCCTGGGAGAATGCTTGGATAGCCTGCAGATCCTGGTTGGCCGCGGCCAGGCGCCGGCCCTGTGCCAGCTCCTGGACCACCTTCTGGGCCGGATTGAGGGTGGCCGAACCCGAGGTGGTCTGACCTGGAAGTCTGACAGCGGAGAAAGTGAAGGCCAGGGCCAGGGCGAGGCCAACCACACCGCACACCGAAAGAGCCCACAACACCCGCCGGCGCCGGGCCGGCCGCGATCTGGTCCCGGACTGGTCCGGGCTGGACTGGTTGGTCCCGGACTGCCGGGCCCTGCGCCGGGTCCCAGGTTCTCGCTTCGGCCCATCGGGGTGATCCTCGGAGGTCGGATCCGGATTCGATGCTCGGCTCAAGGCCCTGATGGCCACCGCGGCCCGAGCCGTGTAGCCGTCCCGCAGAACCTGATAGTCGCCCTCGTCGATGATGCCAGCCCCCCGGTCCTCCTCGAGATCGGCCAGGGCTTGAAGAAGCAGATCGCGCTCCTCCTCCAATTCGGGGGTCGGAGAAGCAGTCGTGGGCCCGAGGGTGCCTGGAGATGAGGTCATCGATCTGGGCCCCCCCGGTCTGACCGGGACATCTCCGCTTCCACCAGTCGTTCATCGTCAGCGCTGGGGCCCTCACCAGACCCCACGCCACGGCCCCGACGACGCCAAAGAACGATGGCGATTGCGCCACCGCCGCCGATGATCGCCACGATGGGAAGTAGCCACAATGTGCCGTTGAACCCCCCGGACGGCGGGGTAAGGAGGATCCCCGGCCCGTAGCGGGCCACCAGCGAGTCCTTGATGGCTGTAGCAGAGTGGCCTGCGAGCAGTTGGTGGCGGATATCGTTGCGCACCGCAATGGCGGTGGAGGCGTCCGACTGCGCCGCCGACAGGTCGGCACAACTGGGACAGCGGATGCCCGAGGCGATCTGATCAACCCGTTGGTCGAGCGTGGGTGGCGGCCCAGGGCGGTGGGAGCCGATGGCGAGAACCACAACCACGACAGCTCCCAGAGCCCACCACGGTGCCCAGCGGACAAACACGGGCTTTTTCACGCCCCCTCCGCTTTGGCGCGGGCCAGGTACTGGTCGAGTTGGGCAGCCGTCACCGCCCCGTCCAGGTGAGCAACGACCAACCCGTCCGGAGCGATGAGGAAGGTCTCAGGTGGTCCCCTGACCCCATAGGCCAGCGCCACCTGACCCCCGGGGTCGGCGACGGCAGGCCACCGGCTGCCCATTTGAGCCATGAACTTGGCTGCGCCCGAAGCCGAGTCGTTGAACACCACACCCACCACGGTGGCGTCGCCCGCCCTGTGCTGGAAGCTGAAGGCTTCGAGCTCGGGCGCTTCGACCTGGCACGGTGGACACCAACTGGCGAAGAAGTTGAGCACCACGTAGTGGCCCCTCAGGGAGGCCAGCGTGAACGGAGTCCCGGTAAGGGTCGGCCCTGCTACAGCCGGGGCCGCCTTGCCCAACAGGGGTGTCTTGACCTCTGTGCTGGACGACGACGGCCTGGTAGCGAGCACGGCGATCAACCCGACAGCAACAATGCCCACGCTCATCGAGGCGTACAGCGATCGCCGCCTCTTAGTTGCGGACACGATTTCCGGCCCGCACGACTTCACCCGACGAGGACCCGGTGCCCACCAATTCCCGATCCGGGCCAGAGACTCTTTCGCCTTCCTCCGCACCCCATTCGGGCCCCGAGGGTCCGTCATCCCTTGAAGGCTCGGAGGCGATCGGCTCTCCATCACCGGGCGATCCTGGCGGATCCGCCTTGCGCCGCCTCCGGCGCCGTTCAGGCAGGGCGGCCATGAAGGTTCCCAGCCCGATCAGGCTACCGCCGATCCACAGCCACATCACCAATGGCTGTACCACCACGCCCAGCAAGATTGAAGGGCTGGTTCCGGTAGGGGGCTGCACCAAGGTCAGATAGACATCATCGAAGGCGCCACTGTCGACTGAAGGAGTGCCTGTTCCCTCCTTGCTAGAGCCGAACAGGCTTACGGCTGGGGTGAGCACCTTGGAGTGATCGACCCTCACCTTGGCTACCAGGGAACGCCGGTTGGGATGGTTTTGGGCCGAGGTCCCAATGTAGGTAAGGACATGGCCGCCGAAGTCGATGGTCTGTCCCGGAACGACACGAAATTGTCCCCGGTGGCCGAAGGACAGACTGGCGGCCAGCGCCACGGCAATGACCACGACCCCAAGATGCACCACCATCCCGCCGTTGGTGCGCCCCAGGATCGCGGCGGCCAACCCGGCGCCGCGCTTGAGAGCCAGGCGAACAGAAGCTACGAGCTTGCGAAGGGCCACCGTGCCGGCGAAGGTGCCAAGCCCGAATGCCACCAGGGGCGTGACGCCGCGGATCCCGCCGATCACGCAGGCGACCATGACTGCGGCGCCGACCCAGGCCGGCGCCATCAGCCGCCGGCTCAACAGCTCCCCCGAGGAGGCCTTCCAGCTCAGCACCGGACCGATGGCCATAAAGAAGAGCAGAGCCATGCCGATGGGCATGGTCATGGCGTCAAAGTAGGGGCGGCCGACGGTGATCTGCTGACCGTTGATGGCCTGGGCGATGAGGGGAAAAACGGTGCCCAGCAACACGATGAAGGCAAAGGCGGCAAATAGAAGGTTGTTGGCCAGAAAGGCCCCTTCACGGGAGCGGACCGACGATATCCTGCCAGGAGATGCCAGCTGGTCCCCGCGCCAGGCGATCAAGCCCACGCTCACCACGACCACCAGTCCGAAAAAGGCCAGGATAATAGGCCCGATGCTTGACGCCGAGAAGGAATGGACCGACGCCAGCACGCCCGAGCGGGTCAGGAAGGTTCCAAGGATGGTCAAGCTGAACGTGGCCATCAACAGGCTCAGGTTCCATACCCGCAGGATTCCCCGGCGCTCTTGGATCATGGCCGAATGCAAATAAGCCGTGGCGCAAAGCCAGGGTAGGAATGATGCGTTCTCGACCGGATCCCAGGCCCAAAAGCCTCCCCAGCCGAGTACCTGATAGCTCCACCATGCTCCGAGCACTATCCCCACCGACAAGAAGCCCCAGGCGAACAGGGTCCAGCGCCGGGTCTGGGCCAGCCATCCCTCTCCCACCCGACCAGTGATCAGGGCGGCCACGGCAAAGGCGAACGGTACGGTAAAGCCGACGAAGCCGAGATAGAGCATGGGTGGATGAAATGCCACCAGGGGATGGTCCTGCAGGAGGGGATTGGGGCCCAGGCCATCGGACGGGATGGCACCAGCCACATGCCGGAACGGATTAGACGGTCCAATCATCAACATGAAGAAAAAGGCAGCCACCACGAAGCAAACGAGCATCGCCCAGCCCACCAGGGGGTCGGTGGCCCTCTTACGGAAGTGGTAGGCCACGGCGCCGATGTAGCCCGCCAGGACCAGTCCCCACAAGAGAATGGAGCCCTCCAGAGCCGACCACATCCCGGTGACGGTAAAGAGCAGCGGGGTGGCGCGGCTGTTGTTCTCGGCCACGAAGGCCATCGAGAAATCGTGGGTTAACAGCCCCCTCTGCATTGCCACCGTGGCCAGAACAGCCCCGGCCAACAACAACACGGCGTATATACGGGCATTGCGCAGGTGCTCGGACCGGTGCCGCACCAACCCGTAGGCCAGAGTCCCCGCTCCGCCCAGACAGGCCAGGAATCCCAACAGCACTCCGCTGCGCCCCAGAACTATGTCCATCGAGTCCGGCCTCTCACGTCCGTGCGGGAATCATTGCCCAGCACATACCGGATCGGGGGTCAGGCGTCCCGGGTGTTTGGCCGAGTACACCGGACCGTGTTTGACCATTATCTGGTTGGAGAAGAACGTCGACGTCCCGCTCTCGAAGTGTCCCTCCAGCACCACCGGGATACAGGGTTGGAACAGTTGGGGCGGCGATCCCTGGTTGACCACGGTAATGGTGGCTCCGCCCTGGGCAATGGAAAAGTCCACAGAGTTGCCCACCTCGCGCACGGTGCCCCGTACCACTGTCCCCTCCACCCGGAAGTCCCTGGTGCCCAGGCTGGAACGGGCCGCCTGAGCCTCGCTGGCCGTCTTGAAGTAGACCACGGCGTTGCCCAGTCCTTGGTACACCAAAAAGCCCAGGGCCGCTGCGACAACACCACCCACCACCCATAGCCGCCGCTTTGATCCGCCAGCCCTCATCGAGCCTCGCCGGTCACGGTGGCGCCCGAGGAGTCAATCGGGGTCGTACCGGTACCCAAGCGGCCGGGGGAATCGGCCGGACCACCAGTCCCATGCTCGCCACCCGATACATGGGTCTCGATGGTACGAACCGAGCGGCTTAGCGAACGGTGCCTGAGCACCAGACGCAGCGAGTAACCCGACAGGGAGCCCAGTACGGCGATGTACCCCGCTTCTACGTACCCGCTCACCGGTTGGCCCCGACGGGGTTGTCGGCGTGCGAAGGCATGCCCGAAGCATCACCAGCGCCACGACCAGGCAAGGTATCGGTGGGGCCGGCCGCACCTACCGGGCTCATCGCAGCTTCGGCCCGGCGCTCGACCAGGGCAATCGACAGTCCATCTTGCTCACAGCGCTCCTCCAGAGCGCCGATCCGGTAGCGAACGGCCAGCATCCAACCGAAGACCAAAGTGAACGAGACAAAGCCCAAAAGCAAGGTCCAGGCCATGGAACCGTGGATGGTGGGGTTGAGGTCGGGACCCAAAACGGTTGGCGCCTGATGCAGTGTTCGCCACCATAGGACCGACATGTGCACGATCGGCACGTCCAGCGCGGCAATGAGGGCAGCGATGGCCGACCGGCGGGCCCTCACGATGGGATCCCCGGGCACCCGACGCAGGGCCAGGTATCCGACGAACAGGATCAACAGGATGGCCGAGGTGGTCAGACGGGCGTCCCAGGTCCACCACACCCCCCACGCGGGCCTGCCCCAGATGGAGCCCGTAACCAGGGTCAGGGCAAAAAAGACCACCCCTACCTCGCCTGCTGCACCCGCCAAGCGATCCCAGTGCTGGGCTCGGGTTCGGGGCCACAGCCAAGCAAGGCTGGCCATAGCGCAGACACCAAAGGCCAGGTAGCCCACCCAGGCCACCGGCGGGTGGATGTACACAAATCGGGCGAGATCGCCTTGGACGGCATCAGGAGGGGTAACCCACAGGCCCATGATCACCGTGCCTGTAAGGCCTGCCAGGGCGCTGATCCCGAGAATGCGCTGGGCCCGAACCTTGTTTTTCAACATAACTACGACTCCTCCAAGAGCGAACCGAATGCAACGACTCCGAACGCGGTGTATACGACAGCGAAAACCACCAACAGGCGCAGCCAGGCGTGGCCGTCTCCGCTGGCAACTCCAAGTGCCGACTCCCAGACCTTGGTGGCGGCCAGGACTACTGGGGCCACCACCGGGAGCAGCAGCAGGGGCAGCAATGTCTCTTTGACTCTGATGCCGGCAGCCAGGACACCGTAGACAGTACCCGCCGCCGCCAGTCCCACCGTAGCGGCGACACAAGTCCCGATCAGAGCCAGGGGATCGCCCAGTTTCGAGCCGTAGAGCACGAATACCCCTGCGGCCAGCATCACTTCCAATGCCAGCAGTTGAGCGGCCAGGGCGCCGGCCTTGCCCAGAAAGACGCCGGCCGGATCCAGACCCGACATCCGCAGACCATCCCGAACCGAGTCATGGGATTCCACCGCGAAGCTGCGTTGGATGGCCAACACTGCGCTGAACAGAACCGCGATCCAAAACAACCCGGCGGCGGCCGACTTCAGTACCCCATTGTCGGGGTCCAAGGCGAAGGCGAAAAGGACCAGGACGATCAAGGCGAACGGAGCTACCTGAGAGGTAGTGACCCTTGACCGAGCCTCGATGCGCAGATCCTTTCCCGCAACCAGCAAGGCGTCACGCCACATGTTCGACTCCCGCCATCGTCTTCGAAGCAACAGCAGCAATGGGCCCTGAGCCAACCGTGGCGATGGGCTCTAAGCCAACCGTGGCGATGGTCCCTGACCTGGCGGCATTGCCATCTGGATCCCCGACGTCAAAGGCCTGCCCCCCGGCCATGACGACCCGGCGCGTCGCCAATGGGGCGGCCCGATCGGCCTCGTGGGAAGCCAACACCACCGTCCCCCCTCGATCGGCCACCTCTCGCACCACCTGGTCGAGGAGGTCCCGACCTTCGGCGTCCAGACCGGCGTGGGGCTCGTCAAGGAGCCAAAGTTCAGGATCACGGGCGGCCAGAACGGCGATCGCCACTCGTCGGCGTTGGCCGGCGGACAGGCGGGAAACGCTCAGCCGGAGCAGCCTTGGACCCAATCCCAACCGGGCCAGGGCGGATGGCGCACGCGATCGGTCGCCCCCGCTGGCCCGCACCCAAAAGTCAACGTTTTCTGCGACGCTGAGGTCCTCGTACAGATGGGTGGCGTGGCCCAGCAAGCCTATCCGCCGCTGGACCTGGGTCCGGGCGGTGTGAATGTCGACCCCCAGGACTTCGGCTTGTCCCTCGGCGATGGCCACAAGACCGGCGCAAGTGCGCAAGAGCGTGGTTTTTCCGGCGCCGTTGGCTCCCCCCACAAACACGATCTCGCCGGCATCCACGGCGAAATCCACCCCGGCCAAGGCGGGAAAACTCCCCAGCAGGGCTACTACTCGACGAAGGTGGACAACAGGCGCCATGGGTACCTGACCGCACATGGTAGGGGTAGGCGCCCGATCGGGGCCAAGTGGGCTCAGCTCACTGTTAGCCGGTTCAGACCTGCCCAGTTCAACAGCTCGGAGAAGCGCTGGCTGATCCAGGACACGTTTCCGGTCAACAAGAGCACGCCAAATGCACACAAGGCCGCCCCCGACACCAGGTTGACCGTGCCCAACCCCCGCTTGAGCCTGCCCAGGGTGGCAGTCAGGCGACCGAAGGCCAGCCCGGCCACGATGAAGGGAATCCCCAGCCCGAGGGAGTAAAAGATCAGGAGGCCAATGCCACCGGCCAGCGTGGCCTGATCCGAGGCCAAGCTCAACACCCCGCCCAGTACCGGGCCGATGCAAGGTGTCCAACCAAAGGCGAAGGCCATGCCCATGACAGGCGGGGCCCACGAACCCAGGACCGAGGGGCGCACGTGCCAACGGCGTTCGGCCATCAACAGGCGGGGGGAAACCAGTCCTATGAGAAACACGCCGACCACGATCACCAGTGCGCCCGATACCTGCTCCAACACACGTTGGTGATGCAGCAAAAGCCTGCCCAACTCCGAGGCGGCCGCGCCAAGGATGGTGAACACGACAGTAAAGCCGGCCACGAATCCCAACGTCGAACGTAGGACGCGATAGACGTCCTGCCGGCGACGCTCGGCCAACTGGGCGGCAGAGAGCCCCGACAACAGCGATACATAGCCGGGAACAAGGGGGAGCACGCATGGGGAAAGGAAGGAGAGCATTCCGGCTCCGAAGGCGGCGGCAAAGCCGAGCGGGGTGGCCGAAACGGCCAGTAGCGAAGGGGTCGATACCGCCATTAGCGGGGTAGCCGAGGCCGAAAGTAGCGAAGGGGTCGAAACGGCCAGTAGATGGACCGTACCCCCGACGGGGGCCAGAATCGTCACCCCGACAGCATAAGGATCAATCCCCTGAACCCCCCAACCGGCTGGTTAGCGACCCTGGAATCTGGCCGGGCGCTTTTCCTTGCGGGCTGCCATACCCTCGACCAGGTCCGCACTGGCCCAAGCCTCCGCGTGGGCGGCAGAGACCCCGGGGTCGTCCTCGCCGATGGGAACGGTGGAGTTGAGGGCGAGCTTGTGACCCTGCACGGACAAGGGAGCCAGGAGAGCAATTTCTTGGGCCCAGACAAGGGCATCATCTCGATTGCCCCTGCGCTGTGCCAGCCCGCACTGCAGCGCTCGTTCGATCCCGATGAGATCGCCCCCCAACAGGATCGTCTGGGCCACCGAGTGTCCGGCGATCTTGCCCAGGCGATCCACCGTCCAGCGATCGACCACGATGCCGAGCTTGGCCGCCGGGATCCCGAAGCTCACGTCGGGGGCGGCCACCCTCAGGTCGGCGGCAACAGCCAGCTGCACGCCGGCGCCCATGACCGGACCGTGGGCGGCCACCATGACCACGGCCTTGGCTTCGACCAAGGCGTCCAGGGCAGACTTCAGCGCTCCCCGGAACTCATCGTCCCGCACCGTGTCAAGGTCGGCGCCGGCGCAAAAGGCGGGACCTTCTCCAGAAATGAGCACGACCCGGGCGCCGGCCCGGTCGACTTCCTGCACGGCCCGGGCCAGATCCTGGCAAGCCGAAGTGCTCAACGCGTTGCGTCGCTCCGGCCGATCCAGCCGGATTGTGGCAACGGCGGGGCCGGCCCACTCCTGGCGGATCAATTGACCTGGGTCATCTGTGCGAGAGGCGTCATTCGATGACGGCGATCAGATCGCCTTCGTTCACCTGGTCGTCAGGCGCCACGCACACCCTGGTCACCTTGCCTGCCTCGGGTGACTCCACCGGGATCTCCATCTTCATGGATTCCAATATGGCCAGCGTCTGGCCTTCGGCCACGGTCTGGCCCACCTCGGCGTGCACCTGCCAAACGTTTGCTGCAATCTCGGCCCGAACTTCGGTCATGACGACTCCTCATGTCGGAAATGGGTGTTCATACGGTGCTCGAACCCCAGGTTGGGGCGGCGCCGTCCAGTTTTCGCCATCCGGCTATCGGCTCTGTGCCTGGACCAGAGCCACGTCGGATTCCACCATCATGGCCACCAGCGCAGGAAAATCGACTACGCGCTTCCAGGCCAGAGCGGCCTCGGCCTTGGCCGGATCCCCTACCAGCAAATCGACTTCGGCCGGACGGACGAAGGCCTCGTTGCGTCGCACATGATCCCGATAATCCAGGCCCACCGCAGAAAACGCCACGTCGCAGAACTCACGCACCGAATGGGTTTGGCCCGTGGCCACCACGTAGTCGCCAGGCTGGTCCTGTTGGAGCATCAGCCACATGGCCCGCACGTAATCGGCGGCGAAACCCCAGTCCCTCTGGGGCTCTAGGTCGCCGAGGTCAAGATGGCTGTCCAGGCCGGCCTTGATACGGGCGGCGGCATGGGTGATCTTGCGGGTGACGAACTCCAGACCCCGACGGGGTGACTCGTGGTTGAAGAGGATTCCCGATGAAGCGTGCAAGCCGTAGCTCTCCCGGTAATTGACCGTGATCCAATGTCCGTAGACTTTGGCCACCCCGTAAGGGCTGCGGGGATAAAAGGATGTGTTCTCGGTCTGGGGGACCTCCCGCACCTTGCCGAACATCTCCGAGGAGCTGGCTTGGTAGAAGCGGATCTCGGGGTCCACGATGCGGATAGCGTCGAGCATCCGGGTCACACCCAGCGCCGTGGTCTCTCCGGTGAGAACGGGCTGCCCCCAAGAGGTCTGGACAAACGATTGGGCTGCCAGATTGTAAACCTCCTGGGGGCGACTCTCCCGCAGGATGTTGATCATGGACACCTCGTCCAACAGGTCGCCGGCAACCAGCTTCACCCGGTCTTGGATGTGGGCAATGCGTTCGAAGTTGACGGTGGAGGACCGCCTCATCATCCCGACCACTTCATAGCCCTGATCGAGCAGGAACTCGGCCAGATAGGAGCCGTCCTGGCCGGTGATTCCGCTGATCAGCGCTGTGCGAGGCATCCCTACGTTCTACCTGTTCTGCTCGCCCCGGTCAGACGGGGAGCACGCCATGCTTGCGCCACGGCCTCTCGATGACCTTGGTCGACGCAGCCTGGAGCCCTCGCCAGATGGCCAGGCGGGTGTCGGCCGGGTCGATCACGTCGTCCAGTTGCGCGTGGCCCGCAGCGATGTATGGATCGATGTTGCGGCGCAATTCCTCCGCCAGTCGAAGTCGTTCGGCGACTCGCTCGGGTCCCTCGGGAATCGCTTCGAGCTGCTTGCGGGCAATGATGTTCACCATGCCATCGGGGCCCATTACTGCTATTTCGGCCGTCGGCCAGGCACATATGTAATCGGCCTCGTAGGCCAGGCCGTTCATGACGAAGTAGCCGGCCCCGTAGGCCTTGCGCAGAACCACTGTGATCTTGGGCACGGTGGCCTCCGATATGGCGAAGAGCATCTTGGCCCCGTGGCGGATGATGCCCTGGCGCTCTACGGCCGAGCCAACGGTAAATCCGGGGACGTCCTGGAGGAACACCAATGGGATCGAGAAGGCATCGCACAACCACACGAAGCGGGCGGCCTTGTCGGCCGAATTGACGTCAAGAGTGCCCCCAAGCACCTTGGGTTGGGAGGCAACGATGCCGACTGGCCTGCCCCCCACCCGGGCCAAGCCGGTGATGACATTGCGGGCCCAATCCGGCTTCATGGGAAAGAAGTCCCCATCGTCAACCACGCTGTGGATGACCCTTTCCATGTCATAGGCCCGGCGGGGAGCGGTGGGGACTATGTCGTACAGCTCCTCGCACCTCCGCTCGGGAGGATCGACACTGGGACGGACCGGGGCCGGATCGCGATTGTTGGAGCCGAAGAAGCCCAGGTAGCGCCGCACCGCGGCCAGGCATTCGACGTCGTCGGCCACCTCCAGATCGGCCACCCCGGAGATCTTGTTGTGAACGGCCGAGCCACCCATTTCCTCCTCGGTGACGTCCTCCCCCGTGGCCGCCTTCACCAGGTGGCGCCCCCCCAGAGCCATCGACGACGTTCCTTTGACCATGGGCACGAAGTCGGCCAGAGCTGGTATGTAGGCCGTTCCCGCCGCGCAGTGCCCGAGCATGGCCGCCACCATGGGGACCACCCCGCTCATGGCCACCTGCTCTCTGAACAGGGCCCCGGCTCCGGCGAAGGTCGATCCCGAGGTGGCCTGGATCCGGGCGCCGGCCGAATCCAGCAGCCAAACCACAGGGATGCGCTGGCGCATGGCCAATTCCCTCATGCGGGCCGTCTTGGCCTCACCCACCGCACCCATGGAGCCGGCCATGACGGAGAAGTCATAGGCACACACCGCCACCCGACGCCCGTCGATGCGGCCCACCCCGGCCACCATCCCGTCGGCCGCCAGGTAACCCTTGGTTTGAGCCAGACCGGGGTCCATGGAATCGGCCAGTTGGCCGTATTCGGTGAAGCTTCCCGGGTCGAGCAACAGGTCGAGCCGCTGTCGCACCGGCAACTTGCCCAGTGAACGCTGCCGGGCCACCAGGGCCGGACCACCCATGGCCAGGGCCTTGGCCCGGCGATCGGCCAGGTCCTCGACCAGCGGACCCCACTTATGCAGTTCGGGGTCGACCGTTCCTCGGGGCGGGGTCACCAGGGGCGCAGGCTTGGCTGCCGCCTTGGCCGGCGGCTTGGGATTGGCTGCCGCCTTGGCCGGCGGCTTGGGCTTGGGCTTGGCCGGGACCATTCAGGTCCCCGCCTTCCAGCGTGGCGCCCGCTTTTCGGTGAAGGCGGCGATGCCCTCGGCCGCATCCTCGGTCATGGTGGTGATGGTCAACATGGAGTGCAGGTGGGCCAGCGCCGACGCGGCCGGCTGGTCCCACACCTCGTAAAAGGAGTCACGGCCCAACTTCACCACGCCGGGGGGCTTGGTCGCCAGGTTGGCAGCCAGCTCGTCGGTCGCCGAATCCAGGTCGGAGACCGGAACAACGCGGGTCACAAAGCCCAGCCGATCGGCCTCGACGGCATCTACCCTGCGCCCACTCAGCATCAATTCCAGGGCTTTCTTGGGCGGCATCGATCGGGCCAGGGGAACCGTGATCATGAACGGCCAAAGGCCCCGATCAACTTCGGGGGTTCCAAAGATCGCGTCGTCGGCGGCAATTACCATGTCGCAGGCCAGCGCCAACCCGAACCCTCCGGCCAGGGCATATCCCCGCACACGGGCGATGGTGGGCTTGCCCAGCCGCCACATGTCGTCAAATAGGCGGGCCAGCTCCCCCCGCGAATCATGTTGAGCCACGAACCCGCCCGAGGCGTCGCCGTCCCCTCGGGCCGGAGCCATGCCCCCCAGGTCGGCACCGGCGCAAAAGGCCCGATCCCCGGCCCCGGTAAGGACCACCACCTTGACCCCTGGATCAGCCTTGGCCCGGGCCAGGCATTGGCGCAGCCCGGTCATCACCCCCCAGGTAATGGAGTTTCGCCGCTCGGGCCGGTTGATGGTCACCCGCGCTACCCCGCCGGCAATCTCGTAGATGATCTCTTCGGGCATGGCCGACCGTATCCCGCGCTGGGCCCTACCGGCTATCTTTGCTGGTCATTCCGGGCACCAACCGCAAAGCGGCCCTTCTTTCATTTCGGCTGGGCGGCACTGACGGGGTGAGCATCGAGGCAGCAAAATGGTCCCACGCCCTCCGTTCGCTCGGCTTTGATATCACCACGGTTGCCGGCGAAGGCCCCGTAGAGCACCGACTGGTGGGCCTGGCCATGGGAGCGACCGATCCACCGTCGCGCAACGACCTGGAACAAGCCCTGATGGGAGTCGATCTGGTCGTGGTGGAGAACCTGTGCTCCCTGCCCCTCAACCCGGCCGCTTGGCGACTCACGGCCGCGTGTCTGGCCGGACGCCCGGCCATCCTGCGTCACCATGATCTGGCCTGGCAGCGTCCCCACCTGGGGGTCGACCAACCTCCCCCCGACGATCCGGCCTGGGTCCATGTGTGCATAAATGATCTGAGCAAAAAGGAGCTGGCCGACCGCGGCATAACCGCCACCAGGATCTACAACTCCTTTGACACCGACCCGGCCCCGGGGCGGCGCCAGGCCACCCGGGAGGCCATTGGCCTATCCCGATCGGACCGGCTGTTGGTGCTGCAACCTACCCGAGCCATCGCCCGCAAGAGAGTAGACCGGGCACTCGCTCTGGCCGAGGCTTTGGACGGCGCTTACTGGCTGCTGGGGCCCGCCGAGGACGGGTACGAGAGCGAAGTCCGCACCACCCTGCAGGCTGCCCGGGTGCCGGTGAAAACCGGGCTGCCCGAGGGCTGCGACGTGGCCGACGCCTATGCCGCCTGCGACCTGGTGGCCTTTCCGTCCACCTGGGAGGGATTCGGCAATCCGGCCCTGGAATCGGCTATCCGGCGCCGTCCTTTGGCCATCGGCGACTATCCCGTCGCTCGGGAGCTGGCCGCCTTCGGGTTCGATTGGTTCGGGGCCGACGACGTCGAAGGGATCCGTGAGTTTTTTGCCCGGGGGGACCAGGGATTGATTGAGGCCAACTTCGCAACGGCCGCTCGCCATTTCGCCTCTGAGGGACTGCCCACCTCGATCCGGTCCCTGATCGAGGCGGCGGGGTGGTGGAGGTGAGCGGGAGGTGGAACAGAGGGGGCACCCGATCGGTTCAGCCGGTCGGTTCAGCCGGTCGGTCCGGGTGGCGTAGTTGCCTGGTGGGCGGACCCGTGGAACGATGAACTCACGAAAGACCGACGATTCACTAGACCAGGGAGCCAAGATGGGCAAAGCCGCTGTTCTGACCGGCGTAGACCAACCGCTTGAAATCCGTACCGACGTCGAGGTGGAGTCACCCCACGCCGGAGAAGTCAAGATTCGCATGGGCGCCTCGGGCGTTTGTCACTCCGACCTGAGCGTGCAGAACGGCACCCTCTTCGGCATCGCCCCCATGGTGCTCGGCCACGAGGGCGCCGGGGTAATAGAAGAAGTGGGGGAAGGCGTCACCGATCTCGAGCCGGGCGACCACGTGATCATCTCCTGGGTGCCCCAATGCGGCGAGTGCTACTTCTGCCAGCGGGGTCAGGCCCAGTTGTGCGAGAAGGGCGGCCAAGCCATGGCCACCGGCGGACTGTTAGATGGCACCACCCGGATCACCTCGGGGGGACAGAGCATCATGCAGATGGCGGCGTCGGGTACGTTCTCCGAGTTCGCCGTGGTACCGGCCATCGGCGCCGTGAAGATCCCCAAGGATTTTGATCTCAAGCTGGCCGCCTTGATCGGGTGCGGAGTCCTGACCGGAGCTGGGGCCGCTCTCAATACGGCTCATATCGCCAAGGGCGACACCGTAGCCGTGGTGGGTTGCGGTGGGGTGGGCCTCAACACCATCCAAGGGGCCCGCATAGCCGGTGCCGAACGGATCATCGCCGTGGACATGATCGCCAACAAGTTGGAGATGTCCAAGACCTTCGGAGCCACCGACCTGGTGGATGCCTCCAAGGGCGACGCCGTGAGCCAGGTCATGGAGTTGACCGGCCAGCGGGGGGCGGACGTGGCCTTCGAGGTCATCGGCCTGGGAGCGACCATCGAACAGACCATCAACATGACCCGCCGGGGGGGCCAGGCGATCCTGGTCGGTGTACCCAAGATGGACGTGATGCTCAACATCCCAGCGTTCTTCGGCGTGGTCCTGATGGAAAAGACCATCAAGGGTTGCTGGTACGGTTCGGCCGATGTGCGGCGCGACATTCCCCGCCTGATCGAGTACTACAAGTCGGGCCAGCTCAAGCTGGACGAACTGGTCTCCCGCACCATCACCCTCGAGGAGGTCAACGAGGCCTTCGAGGCCATGAAGAACGGGGAAGTAGCCCGCTCGGTCATCCAGTTCTGACTCTTCGGAGCGATCAGACTCCGGGGGGGCTGATCGGGCGGAACCGCCGGCGCCGGGCTTGGATCATCAGCAACGACACCTCGCGCTTCTGGGCCGGCTCGGGCCGCACCGGCACCGGAGGTCGCCGGGTGAAGTCCGATGGGGAGGATTTGGGACCACGCACGAATAGATGATTCACCACGCCGCGACGGCCTACCTTCCCCGGTTGGCGCACCGATTGAGGGACATTTCGCCCTGGGGGTGATCTTCGGGACAAATCGCACCGCTCGTTGGGCGAGCGGCCCCGATCACTTGAGGCTGAAGGGCGGGTACTGGTCGGTGAGCAGGTACACATAGGCCTGAACCCGCATGGTCCAGCGCGTTACTCCGACGAGAAAACGACGTAACGCCTCAGGCCATGAGCCGGTAACGAGGACCGCGACAAAGGCCGCCAGTAACACCACCAGGTAGGCAATTTCCACGAAGGTCAGAACGAAATAGTGGGGAATGGCCAAGAACCACTTGACGAAGGGGAGAAACCGGCTCATCCGCGCCGGGTATTCGATGCTCAACCGGGCCGGGTCGTCCCCAGGGTCGAGGGCGTTGGGCAAGAACTCGAACCGGGGGTAGGCCTGGCGCATGAAGATGGCGTAGCTGGTCACCCTCCATTGGTAGCGATGGACGGTGGTCATGAAACCGAACAAACCTTCGGGAATGGACGCGGTGAAGACAACGGCCACAAAAGCCACTATCCACAGTACGAACTGCACAAAGCCCAGGGCGTAGAGGACGACAAAGTGGGGGATGGCCAAGAACCACTGAACCAGCGGCCGCCATCGGGCTATTCGCGGCGGGGCCTCCAGGTCCAATGACACGGGGTAGCCCGCCATGGTTGCCATGGGCGCAGGATAGAGCCCTTCCGCCTAATATTCGGCCATGGCCAACATCAAGGACGAAGCATTCAAATGGGGAACCAGTGTCCACGAGGCCATATTTCGGGCCAGCGGGGGCCGGCTCCTCGGCAAAGCGGGGGGCATGCCGGTACTCATCTTGGAGACAACCGGACGCCACAGCGGCAAAGCGCGCACGACCATGCTCACCTCTCCCGTCCAAGATGGCGACCGCGTCGTCATTGTGGCCTCCTACGGTGGGGACGATCGCCACCCGGCGTGGTTCCAGAACCTTAAGGCCAACCCCAACGTTCGAGTCACCTTGGGGGGCCGGACCAACCCAAGGCGGGCCAGGGTCGCCGACCCGGACGAGAGATCGCGTTACTGGCCCCAGGTGACTTCGGCCTATCGCGGGTACGCCGGATATCAAACGAAGACCACCAGGGAGATCCCGCTCGTGATCCTCGAGCCCTGAACACCGGAGAGGCCACATGGATCCCCGGGCCACCCAGGCCGCCCACAACAACGCTTGTTGGTGTGACGCCGTCGGTCGATCCCACGGCCTTTCAACTCGCTTCCACCCGGGCTACTGGGTCCAAGACGGCGCCTTCCTCCCGTTGTATCCGAACTTGGTCACCATTTCGCCCCACGAGGTCGAGGTCCAACTCGCTGCGATCAACCAGCCGGCCGGCCGGGTTAACCCGGGGTCCTGGTCGGTCAAGGACAGCTACTCGACCCTGGAGCTGGGGCCAGCCGCCCTGAGGCCGCTCTTCGATGCGCACTGGGTGCACCGCCCTTCCGCCGCGAACCACCCCGGCGCGATTCCAGCGCCCGAGGCGGGTCGGTGGGGAAAAATCGATTCCGCCAAAGAACTGGCGGCATGGGAGTCAGCCTGGGGCCAAACACCGCTCGACTGGAGCGGGCGCCCGCTGTTTCAGCCTGCTTTGTTGGCCGACCCTGACATATCCATCATCGCCGCGCGGGAG
>JBOGIG010000084.1:0-14023 GCA_050742455.1 Acidimicrobiales bacterium | reverse complement strand
CCTTGCCGTTGGTGGCCTTGCCGTTGGTGGCCTTGCCGTTGGCCGTGGGCTTGCCCCGAGCGCCATCGACCCACTGTGGTCGCGGGCCCAGGATCGCATCCAGTTCGGCTCCGTCCAGGGTCTCCACCTCGACCAGACGGGACGCCATGCGATCGAGGGTGGGGCGAAGGCTGGTGAGAATATGTCGGGCCCGATCATGGGCCCCTTCGATGAGAATCCTTACCTCCGAATCGACCACTGAAGCCAGGTCCGCCGAGTAGTTTGCCTGATGGCCGAAGTCGCGCCCCAGAAACACCTCGGTGGTCCCCTGTCCTAGCTTCTGGGGGCCGAGAAGATCACTCATGCCGTACTCGGTGACCATGGCCCGTGCCACTTCGGTGGCCTGCTCGATGTCGTTCTGGGCGCCTGTGCTGGGGTCCCCGAATACCAGTTCCTCAGCCGTTCGACCTCCCATCATCACCGCCAGACGGTCCCGCAGTTCGCTGCGGGTCACGATGTATCGGTCCTCTGTGGGAAGTGACAGGGTCCAGCCCAAGGCCTGCCCGCGAGCCACGATCGATACCTTGTGAACCGGGTCGGCGCCGGCCAGGGAATGGCCCACCATGGCATGGCCCGCCTCGTGATAAGCGATCACCTGCTTTTCCCGCTCTGACATCACCCTGGTCTTGCGTTCCGGACCGGCGATGACCCGGTCGATCGCCTCCTCCAGCTCAACCATTCCTATCCGGTCCCGTCCGAACCTGGCCGACAGCAGGGCAGCCTCATTCATGAGGTTGGCCAGATCGGCTCCGGTGAACCCAGGAGTACGTCGGGCCAGAACTTCGAGATCGATACCGTCGCCCAGAGGCTTGCCTTCGGCGTGTACCTCCAAGATGGCCCTGCGGCCATTGAGGTCGGGCCTGTCCACCACGATCTGGCGGTCGAATCGCCCCGGCCTGAGCAAGGCCGGGTCCAAGATGTCGGGCCTGTTGGTGGCGGCGATGAGGATGATGCCTGACTTCACATCAAAGCCGTCCATTTCCACCAGCAATTGGTTGAGGGTCTGCTCCCTCTCGTCGTGGCCCCCTCCCAATCCGGCGCCCCGATGGCGCCCCACGGCGTCGATCTCGTCCATGAATATGATCGACGGTGAATTGGCCTTGGCCTGCTCGAACAGGTCACGGACACGGCTGGCCCCCACTCCCACGAACATCTCGACGAAGTCGGAGCCCGATATGGAGAAGAAGGGTACGCCGGCCTCTCCGGCCACGGCCCGGGCCAGGAGTGTCTTGCCGGTTCCCGGGGGTCCGAAGAGCAGGACGCCGCGGGGGATCTTTGCCCCCATGGCCTGAAAGCGGGCCGGATCGGCCAGGAAATCCTTGATCTCGCCCAGCTCGGCTATCGCCTCTTCGGCCCCGGCGACATCGGCGAAGGTCACCGTAGGCTGCTCCTTGGAGTGCAGGCGGGCCTTTGACTTGCCAAAGGCCATGGCGCCTCGCCCTCCCGGGCCGGTCAGATTGATGATCAGGACGAACGCCCCGATGAGCAGGACGAACGGCAACAGGTCAATCAACAGCCTGATCCATACTGCCTCGGTGACCTTCTTGGCCGACACTTCCACGTGGGCGGCCAACATTTGGCTGGTCAGATCGGCGGCGTAGCGCTCGTCGTAGTGGGTGACGACCTTGGTCCCGCCGACCAGGGTGGCGGTGGTCTTACCCGAGCCGTCGTAGACCACGGCGCTTTGCACCTGACCGGCGGTGAGGTCCGACCGGAAGCTGGAAAGGGAAACCTCCTTGGGCCCTGAACCACCGGAGGTGACAACACCTACGGCAATTGCCACGGCCACCACCACCACTGCCACCACGCCCCAGCGGATCGCTGCCTTCCTGCCCTTGGGCTTGTTGGGTTTGACCGGCTTGTTGGCTGGGATCATGGAGCCATCAGGCTATCGGGACCTTGGTACAGGCAAATCCGGGGAAGGTTGCGGTACTTCTCGTCGACGTCGAGTCCATAGCCGATGACGAATTCCGGCGGAATGTTAAATCCCACATAGCGCAGATCGAGCTTGGCTCGTTGCAGTCCCTCCTTGACCAGCAGGGCGCAGATCTCCAGGCTGGCCGGATTGCGAGCCAGAAGATTGCGACGCAAGTACGACAGGGTCAACCCCGAGTCGACGATGTCCTCGACCACCAGGACGTGACGATCGGTGAGGTCCATGTCCAGGTCTTTGACGATGCGGACCACTCCAGATGTCTTGGTGGCACTGCCGTAGGAGGCCACGGCCATGAAGTCGAACTCGACGGGTAGGGCGATGCTGCGGGACAGATCGCCAAGGAACATTAGGGCGCCTTTCAGCACGCCGATCAACAGAGGGGGGCGCCCCTGGTAGTCCGTGGTGATCTGGGTTCCCAGCTCCGCGATACGAGTCCGTAGCTGGTCTTCATCCACGACCACCGCACCCACGTTGGGGTCAGGCTCCGAACCGAATTGCCCGCCGGAAGGACTCATGGACCGGAAAGGGCCATCAGCCCGAACCTGTAATCGGTCGCGGCCGTCATCGACTGGGCTGGTCGGTCGGGTGGGGTTGGGCAAGAGATGCCACCCGGCGCAAGCGCTGGCCGGAGCGTTTGACGCTGCCACCGCCGGTGAGTTCGGTGGCCCGACTTCGCCCTCGAGCCACGTCGAGGACTCTCGCCACATCGGCCGAGGTGGGCGGGTGACCTTCGCCACTGCGCAGCCAGGCCCGCACTGCCCGACGGGCCAAGGCAATGGGAGCCCCGGCCATTACGAGGGCATCCGTGGGGTCCAATCCGGCGGCCAGCTCATCGAGCAGGTCGGCCTCCTCGGCCAGTAGCTCGGCCTGGCGGGCCAGTACCGGAACCAGGTCCCGCTCCCCGACCCGGGCCAGCACGTCCAGTGCCTCGGCCCGCAGCCGGTTGCGCCTAAAGGCCGGGTCGTGGTTGGTCGGGTCCTGCACCGGGTCCAGCCCTTCTAGGGCGCACAGGGCATGGGTCTCGGACCGGCGCAGACCCAGGATGGGGTGCACCTGTCCAGCCCGCATACCGGCCAGTCCGTCCAGCCCGCTTCCCCTGATCAGATTGAGCAACACCGTCTCCGCCTGATCATCAGCAGTGTGACCGGTGGCGGCTCGGGGCGGCAGCGCAGCTCGGCGGGCTTGGCGGGCCCTGTCCTCCAGGTTGGGCCCTTTGCCCACATCTACCTTCCTGGCCTGGAAGGCTGCCCCGTATCGGTTGGCAGCGTCAGCCACGATCCCGGCTTCGCCCCCCGAGCCCGGGCGCAGGCCGTGATCCACGTGCCAGGCCGTCACCCGACAACCGGCTGCAGTGGCCAGAACCAACAGGGCCAGCGAATCGGGTCCGCCGGAAACGGCGCAGTCGAGGGGAGAACCGGGCGACGGAAAGTGGCACCGGTCCAACAGGTCGCGGTGCGGCGGTGCCACAGTCAGGGAACCGTTGGCCACCGAGGTCATTGATCCTCGCCGGAGACGTCGATCCCGGCCAGGGCCCCGGTTCGTTGCAGCCACGATGCAGGGTCCTTGATCTCGCCTGCCGTGGGAAGCCACTCCGGTCCCCTCCAGGCCCGGTCCAAGGCGGCCGGGGGACCGTCGGATTCCACTGCGGCGATAAAGGCCTCACCCAGCGCGTATTGGCGCATCTTGGCCTCCAGTCCGATGATCTGCTGGAGCAGTTTGGCCGGAGCCGAGCTCTGGCTCCGGCGCTGGCGGAGAACCCGGGCGAAACGGTCCGCGCTAGGGACCGAGTCCTGGCCTGCCCGGTCCATGACTACATCGCCGTGACCTTCCAGGAGACTCATGAGCCCTTGGACCTGGTCGAGCACCCGGCGCTGCTCAGGGGTGGCCACAAGTCCCAACATCCCGGCCTCGGCGAGTGGATTGCGCCCCGAGCGGATCTCGTCGGCCACGCGTTTGAGCACATCAAGCAGGGCCTTGGGGTCGGGGTTCAGACCCGACACGGTCGAATTGACCAGTGAAAGGAAGTGCGGCCTCATCCAGGGGACAGCGGTGAACTGGAGCCGGTGAGTCACCTCATGAAGGGCCAACCACAAGCGGAATTCACGGGGCGGAAAGCCGAATCGCTTTTCCAGACCCAGAATGTTGGGACCGACGAAGTAGACGATGTCCTGATCCTCGGGCTTCTCGTCCTCAACGATCAAAAGGTCGTACTGGCCCAGCACCCGGGTCGACATCCAGCCCAGAACGGTGCCGATCTGGGCCCCGGTAATCAAGCGCCCGATCGGGGCCAGGGGGCTGGCGGCCAGGCGCGGCTCCATCTGATCGGTGACCGGGCGCAACAGTCTTTGGAACGACGCCACGTTTGCCCTGACCCACCCTGCCCGGTCCGTCACCCGGGCCCGAGCCGGTCCGGCCGGCGAATGCCAGCCCGTTGCCTGACTCACCAGTCCCTCGGCCTCACCGATGAGCTCTTCAAAGTCAGGCTGGAGGGATCCGTAGTGATAGGAGAGCGACAGCGCATCCCGGCCCGCCACTCGAGTCGCCACCCGCGTGGCCAGGTCCCAAGAGACAACCGAGGATGCCGATGCCACTACAGAGTCTCCGGAACGGTCCCGGCCGCCACCTCGGTATCAGTCCCGGGGGGCTGAGCGGTTCTCGTGAGAGATCGCCGCCGCGATGCGCTCCCGCAGTCCGGCCGGTACGCCCTCCCGGCACTTGGACGCCACCATCAACTTCAACTCGGCTTCGAAATCAAACGCTTCCAGGCAGGGCGAGCAGTCATCCAGGTGCGATCTGATGGCCTGACGCTTCTCGGGGGTCAGCTCACCGTCGAGAAAGTGGTATAGACGGTGCAACGTCTCATTGCAGTCTGCCCCAGGATGAAATTCGTCGGTCACAGTACCTTGGCCCCTTCAACCAGTCCACGTTGCATTCCGAAATCATGTAACGCTTTCTGCAGCGCCTTTCTTCCGCGGTGGATCCGGCTCATCACCGTTCCCACCGGGACTCCGGCGATTTCGGCGATTTCCTTGTAGGAGAATCCTTCGACATCGGCCAACAGGACGGCAAGGCGGAACTGCTCGGGCAACGATTCGATGGCCTGCTTCACTTCGGTGTCGGTGAAGCGGTCCAGAGCCACGTCCTCCGCGCTTTGGCCCATCACCGCCGTCTCGGACGCACCCAGGCGCCGGTAAAGGTAAAGGTCCTCGATGTCTTCTATGTCGCTCATTTCAGGCCTGCGGGACTTGGCCCGATAAGAATTTATATAGGTGTTGGTGAGGATCTTGTACAGCCAAGCCTTGATGTTGGTGCCCTCTTGAAACGAGCCAAAGGCCCGGTAGGCCTTGAGGTAGGTCTCCTGAACCAGGTCCTCGGCGTCGGACGGATCGCGTGTCATGCGCACCGCGGCGGTGTACAACGCCGGCATGTACTCCATCGCCTGGTCTGTGAAGACCGCCTGGTCGGCCATGGGCTAGACCCTACTCCTCCAAGCCTCTGGCCTTTTTATCGCCCCAACCCTCATCTTTCAATGTCAGGTCCTCCACGCCAACAGTTACCCGTCCCGCCGAGTGTGACATCGAAAGGTGAAGATGGTGCCGGTTGAAACGTGAATTTCTCGTCGAGCCCGCGGTGGGAATCGAACCCACGACGTTCGCATTACGAGTGCGACCCTCTGCCGACTGAGGTACACGGGCCTTGGCCCGGCCAGGTTACCGCCCCTCGACTCGGCGGCGATTACCGGTCGCCTGGGTCCCACAGATTCAAGAGCAGCCCGTAAAGGAGCAGGGACTCATTCGGGTTGCGTCCGAGCACGGCCGCCGCCGCTCCCACCGAACCGAAGGCCTCGGCGTCGTGCCACGATCCGTTCCGGGCCAGGCGGTCCCGGTAGGTTCGACCCACTACGGTTAGGCCGGCTCGCAGCTCATCGGTCCGAACCCGCCGCTGCTCACGCTTGTGGCGGTCCTCGATCTCCTTGCGACCGGGAATGCCTCTCTCGCCAGAGCTGCGGGCCACCTCACCCAGCTCGGCCAACTCGCTCTCCTGGCGTCTCCGGACCGGATCTCCAGCTTCTTCGCAAGCGGCCATCAGCTCGTCGGCCAGCCTGGCCACGGTGGCCCCGGTACCGTCCAGACGCCCTGGAACCTGCTTCCACAGCTCCAGACGGGCCACGGTTCGGTTGTCGGCAACCAGCATGGCAGCCCGGTCCAGGCTGCCATTGGCCAGCTCGGCCGCCGCTTCCGCCTCCGTTCGGCCGTGACCTTGGGCCATCAAGACATCAGCCAGATCACTCGGCGACAGCAGCCGGAATTCCACCCGGGCGCATCGACTCGCTATCGTCACCAGATCGGGGGGGACGAAGTCGGCGACGATCACGAACACTGTGGTGGGTGGCGGCTCCTCAATTGTCTTTAGAAGAGCGGGGGCGGCACTTTCGACCAGGTGGAACTCGTCCAAGAGGAGAACCTGGCGGGTACCCTCCATGGGGTGCAATCGGGCAAGACGTGAGATCTCCCGCGCATCATCGACGGTTATGGAGGCCCCCGATCGCTGGAACAGAACCAGGCCCGGATGCACTCCGGCCAGGGCCCGTCGACACACGTCACAGCTACCGCATCCACCTTGGGGACACAACAGGCAGGTTCCGAAGGCCAAAGCGGCCTCCCGCTTGCCCGTTCCGGGTGGGCCCACGAACAGGTAGGCATGAACCGGTCCGCGCACTGCGGCTTGAAGGACGTCAACGACCCGGGCCTGGCCTGCAATGCCGTCCAGGAGAACTGGCCGCCCCGTCACGGTTGAGCCGGCTCGGTACCGGGGGCGTCGGCGGGCCAGCCCAGCCGAGAGACCACGGCCCGCACCACCTTGTCGGCCACGACCTCAGGGGAGCCCACGCCGTCCACAACCACCCAAGATTCGGCGTCGGCCGCGGAGAGGGCGGCGAAGCCTGCGGCAACCCGACGATGGAACTCCTCTCCAGCTGATTCCAGCCGATCGGGGACGGCGGTGCGCCGGAGGATGGCGACCTCGAAAGGAACGTCGATGAGGACATTGAGGTCGGCGGCCAGGCCGCCGGCGGCCCAGTTCGACAGCCACCGGAGGTCGTCGAGGTCCACGCCCCGCCCGTATCCCTGATAGGCCAACGATGAGCCCACGAATCGATCGGTCACCACCCATCGACCTGCTGCCAGGGCAGGTGCCAGGAGCACATCGGCATGCTGGGACCGAGCTGCCGCCATGAGGAGGGCCTCGGCACGGTCAGCCAGTGGGGAACTTTCGCGGTCCAGAACCAACCGTCGAATCTTCTCGCCAATTGGTGTGCCCCCCGGCTCCCGGGTAAGCATCGCTCCCAACCTGTCGGCCAGAATTCGCGACTGCACGGTCTTGCCCGCTCCCTCGCCACCCTCAACAGCCACCAGACGACCCCGGCCAGGCGCTCCGACCATGGCCCTGGCCTAGTCCCCCGGCGATTCAGCCGGGGAAGCTGTCCCAGCGGCCTTCTTGGTCCCAGCGGCCTTCTTGGTCCCAGCGGCCTTCTTGGTCCCAGCGGCCTTCTTGGTCCCAGCGGCCTTCTTGGTCCCAGCGGCCTTCTTGGTCCCGGCGGGCCTCTTGGCTCGCTTCGATGGGCCGGCGGCGCGTCTATCGGCGAGGAGCTCGGCGCCCCTCTCGGACGTGATCCCCTCAACCGAGTCGCCCTTGCGCAATGAGGCGTTTACCTCTCCATCGGTCACGTAGGGACCGAATCGTCCATCCTTGACCACCATGGCCCCCCCAGACACCGGGTCCGGGCCGAGCTCCCGCAATGGGGGGGCCGCCGCACCCCGGCCCCGGCGGGTCTTGGGTTGGGCCAGGATGACCAGGGCCTCGGAAAGAGTGAGAGTCATCAGCTGAGCTTCATTTTCCAGGCTGCGGCTCTCAACACCCTTCTTGACATATGGGCCGAACTTGCCGTTGAGTGCCTGGATCTCCTGGCCGTCGGTGGGATCGACGCCCAGGGTGCGGGGAAGGCTCAAAAGCTCCAAGGCTTGGTCCAGGCTGAGCGTCTCCACCGTCATCGAAGTGAACAGCGAGGAGGTTCGTGGTTTGACCTTCGACCCCTCATCCGGCAAGCCAAGCTGGACATAAGGGCCGAACCGACCGGCCTTGACCCAAACGTCCAAGCCCGTCTCCGGGTCGGAACCGAGGACCCGGTCAGAGGCCGGGGCGGCCAGCAATTGCTCGGACAGTTCCACCGTTACCTCATCGGGGCACAGGTCCTCGGCGATGGAAGCCCGCTCGTCTCCTTTTTGCACGTATGGCCCGTAGCGGCCCACTCGGATGACCACGGCCTGCCCGTCAGGGGCCGTGCCGATCGGGATGGAGTTGACCTCCCGGGCGTCGATATCGTCGAGATGGTCCGATACCACCTGCTTGAGACCGGGCCTGCCGTTGCCGAAGTAGAACCGTGTGAGCCAGGGCACGACCTCCTCGCGTCCACCGGCGATGTCGTCCAGATTGTCCTCCATGGATGCGGTGAACCCGTAGTCCACCAACTCGCCAAAATGCTGCTCCAGAAGGCCGACAACAGCGAAGGCAACGAAAGTGGGCACCAGGGCAGAGCCCTTCTTCCAGGCATAGCCCCGGTCCTGGATAGTGGCCATGATGGAGGCATAGGTCGAGGGCCTTCCCACCCCCATCTCCTCAAGTGCCTTGACCAGTGACGCCTCGGTGTAGCGAGCAGGCGGCTGGGTGACGTGACCTTTGGCCTCCAGGCCCAAGGTGTCCAGACCGTCACCGACGGCCAGGGCAGGAAGGCGCACCTCCCGATCCTCCAGTTCGGCCTCGGGGTCGTCGGCCCCCTCTACGTAGGCCCGCAGGAAGCCGGGAAACGTTATGACCTTGCCCCCAGCGGCAAATTCGACCGGCTCAGATTGGCCGCTGATGGGATTGGCTCGTGCCTGCGCCTTCAGCCGGACTTGGGCGCTCTGGCCGGTGGCGTCGGCCATCTGCGAAGCCAGTGTCCGTTTCCAGATCAGGTCGTAAAGCCGGGCCTCGTCGTCACTGACCTCGTGCCCCACCTCTTCGGGGGTGCGGAACGACTCGCCCGCCGGCCTGATGGCCTCATGGGCTTCCTGGGCATTCTTGACCTTACGATCGTGATGCCGGGGTGAGGAGGGGACAAAGTCTGGGCCGTAGAGGGAGCGGGCCTGCCGGCGCGCGGCTTCGACCGCTGTCGCCGACAGCGTGGTTGAGTCAGTCCGCATGTAGGTGATGTAACCGTTCTCGTACAGACGCTGGGCTGTCCGCATGGTCCGCTGGGCCCCGAAGCGGAGTTTGCGTCCCGCCTCCTGCTGCAGGGTCGAGGTCATGAACGGGGGGTGGGGGGAGCGCCGAAAGGGTTTTTCCTCGACGCTCGAAACCTCAAACTGACTGTCGGCCAACCGCAGGGCGAGAGACTCCGCCCCGGCCTGGTCCAACATGACCACGGCGGCGGGATCCTTGAGTTCCCCGGTGGAGCCGAAGTCCCGGCCCTGGGCCACACGCTGCTTCCCAATTGACACCAGGCTGGCCTCGAATGGCCCCGGAGCCTCACCGCCTCCACCGCCCCGGCCTCCACCTGAAGCGCCGGCGCCTGAGACACCGGCGAGGGCTGCCCCCAGGGCGAACGTTCCGTCCACTCCCCACCACGACCCGGCCCGGAATGCCATCCGGGCCCTCTCCCTCTCGACCAGGACCCGGGTGGCCACGCTCTGCACCCGGCCGGCCGATAGGCGGGGCATCACCTTTCGCCACAGGACGGGAGACACCTCATAGCCATAGAGGCGATCGAGGATGCGGCGGGCCTCTTGGGCATCGACCAAGCGGCGGTCAAGCTGGCGCCAATCCCTGATGGCGGCTTGGATGGCCCCTCTGGTTATTTCGTGGAAGACCATGCGCTTGACCGGCACCTGGGGGGCCAGGACCTCAAGCAGGTGCCAGGCAATGGACTCGCCTTCCCGGTCTTCGTCAGTGGCCAGGAATACTTCGCTGGCGTTCTTGAGGAGGGCCTTGAGCTTGGAGACCTGGCTTTTCTTCTCGCTGGAAACGACGTAGAGGGGCTTGAATCCGTTATCGACATCGACTCCGAGACGGGCCCACGCCTCGCCCTTGTAGGCGGCGGGAACGTCAGCGGCGTTGCGGGGCAGGTCCCGGATGTGGCCGATGGACGATTCCACGACGTACTCGCCCCCCAAATAGCCCGCGATGGTCTTGGCCTTGGCCGGGGACTCCACGATTACCAGGGGTTTTGCCATGACCGCAGCCAGGATTCACACAAGCGCGAGCGCCTGTCAAGCCAATGCCCTACGCCGGGTCCTTGGCCAGGGTCGGCTCGACCGCCGGAGGCGCCGAGGCGTCATCGCCCAAAGCGTGAACCTTGCGCTTGGAAAAGGCGATGGCGGACAGCAGGATGACCAGGGCCACGGCGGCGATGGCGTAGCGTGCCCCGGGATTGCCCCGCAGGGTGATAACGGTAGGCAGGATCAGCAACGAGACCAGGTTCATCACCTTGATGAGCGGGTTAAGGGCCGGGCCTGCCGTGTCCTTGAACGGGTCACCCACGGTGTCGCCGATGACGGCGGCCTTGTGGGCCTCGGACCCTTTGCCCCCCTCGTGGCCGTCTTCGATGTACTTCTTGGCGTTGTCCCAGGCCCCGCCGGAGTTGGACAAGAAGTTGGCCATGAGCTGGCCGGTTAGGATGGCGGCAGCCAGGAACGCCCCCAAGGCCAGGTAATTGATGCCGAAGCCGATGATCACCGGGGTGAGCACGGCCAGCAGAGCCGGCGTGGCCAGCTCTCGCAGGGACGCCGCGGTGCAGATGTCGATGACCCGGCCGTATTCCGGCTTCTCGGTCCGGTCCATGATGCCGGGGTGGTCCCGGAACTGGCGACGAACCTCCTCCACCACCGTTCCCGCCGACCGGCCCACGGCCCGGATGGCCAACGAGGAGAACAAGAAGGCCACCGAGCCGCCCACCAGGAGGCCGATGAAGGTCTCGGGATTGGCCACGTTGATCTGGGTCAGAGGGTTCTTGAACAGGTCGGAGTTGGTCTTGAGCCCCAGTTGGTTGCCGATGGTCTCGACGAAGGCGGCGAACAAAGCCACCGCAGCGATGACCGCCGATCCGATGGCGAAGCCCTTGGTGATGGCCTTGGTGGTGTTGCCCACGGCGTCCAGGCTGACCATGATGCGCTCGGCTTCGCCGGTGAACTCTCCTGACATTTCGGCGATGCCGGCGGCGTTGTCGGCCACCGGGCCGAAGCTATCCTCCGAGACCACCACACCGGTGGCCGACAGCATACCGATGCCCGTGAGGGCCACCAGGTACAGGGACAGCTGGATGTTTCCTCCGCCCAGGCCGATCGCCACGGCGATGGCGATGGCAATGGCAATGATGGCCCACACCGAGGATTCCAGGCCGCTGGCGATACCTGACAGCACGGTCGTGGCCGGTCCAGTGCGGGCCGCCTCGGCGATGTCGCGCACCGGGGTGGTCTCGGTGGAAGTGAAGTACTCCGTGATGGCCGACAGGACTTGAGCCAGCACGGCGCCGGAGAACACGGCCCAAAAGACCCGGAGGTTGTGGACGTAGAACTGCGCCACCAGGAAGGCGCCGATTACCGTCAGCACACCGGCGGTGCGAAAGCCGCGGTTGATGGGAGTCATGGCCGTGCGATCATTGGCCCGGGCCTTGACGATGAAGATGCCCACAGCCGAGGTGAGGATACCGATCCCGGCCACGATCAGGGGGAATAGCAGGCCCTTGGCCGGGTTGAGCCCTATGGAGGTGAAGGCGCCGAAGCCCAGGATGAGCGAGGCGATGATGGTGATCTCGTAGGACTCGAACAGGTCTGCGGCCATTCCGGCACAGTCGCCCACGTTGTCGCCTACGTTGTCGGCGATGGTGGCGGCGTTGCGAGGGTCGTCCTCGGGGATCCCCGCCTCGACCTTGCCCACCAGGTCGGCACCGACGTCAGCGGCCTTGGTGAAGATCCCGCCCCCCACCCGCATGAACAGGGCCAGGAGGGAGGCCCCAAAGCCGAACCCCTCCAGAACGGCGGTGGCCGTGTTCTGGAAGATCAATACGATGGTGGTGGCTCCCAGCAGGCCCAGGCCCACGGTGAACATCCCCGTCACCCCACCGGTGCGAAAGGCCACATTGAGGGCCCCGGTGATGGAGCCACCCCGGGCCGCGGCCGCGGTGCGCACATTGCCCCGTACCGATATTGACATGCCGATGAATCCGATGAGGGCGGAGAATGCCGCCCCCACCACGAAGGCCAGAGCCCGGAATACGCCGGACTGGGCGAAGCTGAGTGCCACCACCCCACCCGGCTTGACCACCTTGGTGGCCGTGAAGAACACCAGGATGACAAGGGGAACCACGATCAGGCCGATGGTCTTGAACTGGCGGCGCAGGAAGGCCATGGCTCCCTCCTGGATGGCCCCGGCAATTTCCTTCATGGTGGTGGTGCCGGCGTCCGCCGCCAGTACACCCTTCATGAGCGTCAAGGCCACGATGATGGCGACCACTCCGGCGGCCAGGGCCAGGTACAGCCAGGTCATCTCGGCCCCGCCCAGATGGAATGGCTGGTAGCCCCCCTTGCCCTCGACCGCTAGCAGGTTGGTCATGCTGACTGCTCCTTTCGTTCGATCAGATGATCGTCTTGTCCCCCTGGACCCCGGGAGGGATCCTTCTTCACGTAAATCTGTTGGGCCAGCTTCTCGCTGACGGTGCGGTTCTCTCCGTCCACCGACAACACGATTGGACCGCCGAAGGGGTGCTTGTCCACTACGGAGATGCGCACCTCGGGCCGCAGTCCCAGGGTGTCGAGAAAGGCCACCACCTCGGGGTCGGTCGAGCCGGGCACAGCCACCGTGGCGCGGTCGCCCGGTTCGAGGGCGTACAGGGGCGGCATCTGGGGGATGTCGGCCACCTCGGGCTCGGGAATGGGGAACCCATGGGGACACGTCCCCGGACGGTGTAGGGCCACGAAAAGCCGGTCCTCGACCTCCTGGGGCAACTCGTGTTCGAACGAAGCGGCGAAACGGTCGGCCTCGTTCCAGGCGTAGCCCAGCATGTCGGACAAGAAGCGCTCCACGATCCGGTGGCGGCGAATGGCGGCGACTGCCCCCCGTCGACCCAGGACAGTCAGCTCGACTCCCTTGTAAGGTCGATGGTCAACCAGGCCCCGGTCGGCCAGGCGTTTCACCGTGGCCGTGGCCGTGCCCGGGCTCACCCCCAGGGCGTCGGCCAATGCGCCGGTATGCGCGTCGGCACCCGCCTTGGTCAGGCGGTAGAGAGCCTTTAGGGTCTCGCGTTCAGACCTGGTCAATGTGAGATCCATAACTTGAGTCCGGCGGAACTTACTTTTTGCCCTGGCAAAAAGTCAATCTGTCGCCTCAATCCGAGTTGGATACGTCCTCGGGAGGCACCAGACGGTAGAGGGGATTGAGCATGGCCAGCCGGCCGGCCTGGGAACCGACCCGAGCCTCGACCACCATGAGCGTCCCGGGAGAGATGCCCGCCACCCGGCGCCGGCCCAAAAAGACCAGTGCGATCCCGCCGGTGGAATCGACGAGGGTGCACTCCAGGGAAGGGATCCCCGACCAGGGCTGGACCTTGACCGACTTGATCCGCCCCGCCACCCTGGCCATCTGGCGGTATTGCAATTCGGCGATGGGGGTGCGTTGGCTCGGCACGCCGGCCCGGGCCCCGTCCTGGGCCATGGAGTCGCTCGCCACCCGGTCGAGCCGGATGCTCTCGGCTTCCTTGCGCTTGTCCGTCACAGCCGGGACGGGCGGGCGGGTGGGCGTTTGGCGCTCCGCCCGCTCTCCAGGGCGGACCAACGCCTTCAGGGTCTCGCCCACCTGGTCGGTGGCTCCCTTGCCCAGGTGGAAGGGCACGATGGTGGCATTGGCGTGGGGGAGCTGGCTGACCACGGCGGCGATGCGATCGGCGGTGCGGTCGTGCAGGAAGCGACTCCAGGTCCGGGTGTAGGCCCGTCGGGGGAGCAATACGCTGACCTCGGTCTC
>JBOGIG010000083.1:0-9721 GCA_050742455.1 Acidimicrobiales bacterium | reverse complement strand
GCCGATGTCATGGGGGAGGTGAGCGCCGATGTCATGGGGGAGGTGAGCATCGACGAGTTGGCCCGGCTGGCCGGCACGACCACCCGGAATATCCGCTCGTACCAGGAAAAGGGGCTCCTGATGCCGCCACGGATTTCAGGGCGGACCGGATTTTATGGCCAGGAGCACCTGCGAACCCTCAAGCTGATCGCCCGCCTCCTGTCTCGGGGCTACTCCCTGGCTTCAATAGGTGAGTTGCTCTCAGCGTGGGAGTCCCGGCGCAGCCTGTCGGTTGTCTTGGGGTTCGAGGAGGTCCTCCGTGCCCCGTTTGTGGAGGAGGGACCTCGCCGGTTCAGCGCCGCCGAGGTCGCCGCCATGTTCCCCGATGTCCCATTGGAACAGGCGGGCCGTGCCGCAGAGCTTGGATTGGCCCAACCCGACCCGGACGAGGAAGGCGCATTGATCTCGGCGGTACCCGGTCTGATCCAGGCCGGAGCCGAGTTGGTCGCCCAAGGGGTTCCCCTCGTGGCCGTCCTCGATGTTGCGGCCGAGATAAAGGTTCATGTCGAGGCGGTGGCCGAGCGCTTCGTGGCCCTGTTTCTGGAGTACCTGTGGGAGCCCTTCCTGGCCCAGGGCATGCCCCCCGAGCGGTTGGGCGAGCTCACCGAGATGCTGAGGCGTCAGCGGCCCTTGGCCGCCCAGGCGGTGACCGCCGTCCTGGGCCAGGCCCTGGAAAGTGCCGTTGACGGGGCCATAGCCATCGAAGCGGGCCGTTTGGCCGCTGCCTCGGGCGTAGGATTGGAACCATGCTGAGTGTGGGATTGGCCCATGAGAACTGGACCGGAGATGCTCGATTTCACGAGTACACCAAGGCGGCCGATCCCATTGGCAACGGCACCATCCCGCCTGTGCCGGGGATTGCCTTTTCCGCCTCACTGCACACAGGCGGGCCTACTCGCGAAGTCGTGCTGGATCTGTCCGGGGAACTGGGAGTGCCCTATCCGGCCACCAGCCCCGCCTTGCTGGCTTCATTCGTATGTATCCGGGCCAAAGAGAGTTTCTCGACCCGACCCGATGCCACCAGCGAGTTGTACTACGTGCTCCACGGCCATGGCGCGAGCGCCATCGATGGCCTTGGAGCCGGGTCTCCGAGCGGCCCCGTTACCAATCAGAGCCGTGACGTTGGCCCCGGCCGCGTCCTTGGTCAGGACCCGGACCGTGGCCATGGGGTCATTGAGTGGAGCGAGGGTGATTTCGTGACCTTGCCGGCCGGGTGTGGGGCCGAGCACCGGGCCGGGGTCGATGCCGTGCTGTATCACGTAGTGGACTCGCCACTGCTGGCATACCTGGGCGTCACCGCCCACCACCCGCGGTTCTTGCCCACCGTGTATCGGGCCGCAACCGTCCGCGCCGAGCTGGACAGGGCGGCTGCTGCACCCGAAGCTGCTGAGCGCAGCCGGATCGCCATCCTGTTGGCCAATGCCCAGTCAGGCGAGACCCTAACGGTGACCCACACCCTGTGGGCCATGTTCGGCCTGCTACCGGCTGGGAAGGCTCAATTGCCCCATCGCCACCAGTCCGTGGCCCTCGATCTGATCATCGACTGCGAGCCTGGTTGCTTCAGCATGGTGGGAGACGAGCTTGACGACCAGGGGCGCATAGTAGATCCGGTCAGATTCGATTGGGAACCAGGAGGTGCATTCGTCACCCCACCCGGTAAGTGGCACTCGCACCACAACACATCAAAAGCCCCGGCTCATCTCATTCCGGTGCAAGACGCCGGACTGCACACGTACCTACGGACCCTCGACATCAGGTTCTTCCGTCCTTCGGGCTGACAGCGGCCGACCGTTGCTGAGGAAGTTCGTGGCGCATCGGCGCCGCATCACGGATCGATGTGAACCTCGGAATATGGGGGACGGGCAGGTACCGATGACGAAGTCGGCGAATTATCGGGACGTGGATGGGATCAGATTCCCGGACCTGGAGGGGGCCCGCACCGGTGTGTACCGTCTCTCGGTGGTACTGCCGGCGTTCAACGAGGAGGAGAACGTCCTCGAGGCCATCGCCCGGGTTACCGACGTAACCAAGCGGCTGTGTGCCGAGTACGAGATCATCGTGGTCGACGACGGCAGCTCGGACCGGACCGCGGAGCTGGTCCAGGGGGCCTCCCGCCAGGACAGCCACGTTCGCCTGGTACGCCACTCCCGCAACAAGGGCTACGGAGAGGCGCTGCGAAGCGGGTTTCGGGCCGCCCGCTTGGAGTTGGTTTTCTTCACCGACGCCGATAATCAGTTTGATCTGGACGAACTGGAGGGTTTTCTGCCCTGGATCGAGCGGGTGAATGTGGTCGCTGGCTATCGCATCAAGCGCCAGGATCCGTTCATGCGCCGGCTCACCGCCCGCACGTGGAACCAAGTGGTCAGGGCCCTGTTCTGCGTGCCCGTGCACGACATCGATTGCGCCTTCAAGCTCTTCCGCAGATCGGTGTTCGACGAGATCGACCTGGACAGTGTGGGCGCCATGGTCAATACCGAGCTCATGGTCAAGCTCCAGCGCAGCGGGGCCGGCGTCATCGAGATGGGTGTTCACCATTTTCCGCGGCGGGCCGGCCAGGCCCGGGGGGCCAATCCTCGGGTCATCGCCCGGGCTCTGTTCGAGCTGGCCACGATGTACCGCCGTCTGCACCGAGCCGGAGTGCTGGAAGTGCCACCGATTTTCTCGTCCCCCACCGCCATGAACCCTGCAACGGACGATCCGGCCATCCCTAGATGATCCGCGGGTCGGCGGGCTCCGATCCGGCGTGGCGCCGGTGAGCCTCAAGGTTGTAGTCGTCGGCGGAGGGATCGGAGGGGCGGCGGCTGCCTTGCGTCTGGGTCAAGCCGGGGCAGAGGTCACCCTGCTGGAAGCGGGGGAGGCGTTGGGCGGCCTGGTGGTCAGCTTGGAGGTCGCCGGCACACCCATTGAGTGCTTCTACCATCACGTGTTTCCCCACGAGAGTCACGTCATCTCTCTCATCGGGGAGATGGGCTTGGCCCATCGGCTGGATTGGCTCCCTGGTTCCATGGGTGTGTACACCCAGGACAAGGTGTGGCCCTTCACCACTCCGAAGGACCTGTTGGCCTTCAAGCCGCTGGCTCTGGCCGACCGGTTACGGGCGGGCGTGGGCGCTCTTCGTCTGGCCCGGGAGAAGGATTGGGAACGCCTGGACCAGGTGCGGGCACGAGATTGGCTGGCCTCGGTCACCGGCCCTCGGGTCACCGAGGTGGTGTGGGACCCGCTCCTTCATCAAAAGTTTGGGTCGGCCGCGCCCGATGTTCCAGCGGCGTGGATGTGGGGCCGCCTCCAGCAGCGCTCGGGGGCACGGGGAAGCTCGGCGGCTCGGGGAAGGAAGTCTTCGAGCGAAGGGCGCAAGAAGGGAGAGCTGCTCGGTTACATGCGAGGGGGATTCCGGCAGTTGTTCGATGCGTTGGCCGTGGCGCTTGGCAGCACCGGCGTTGACGTCCGAACCGGGACATTGGCGTCGCGCATCGTCACCGACGGTTCCGGGGTCACGGGCGTGGAGTTGAGCTCGGGCGAAACATTGCCCGCCGATGCCGTGATGTACACCGGCGCCTTGCCCCGCTTGGCCGGGCTGGTGGAACAGGGACAAGCCGATCCTCGGTGGTTGGCCAGCGCCGGCCTCGGCGCCCTGTGTGTGGTGTTGGAATTGGCCCGTCCTTTGGGAGACGTGTACTGGGTAAACGTATGTGACGCTCAACTACCATTCGGTGGCATTATCGAGCACACAAACCTGGTACCGAGCCAGGACTACGGAGGGCGTCGAGTGGTCTATCTGAGCCGTTACTTCACGGCTGACGAGGATGTGGCGACCGTCGACCCTCGGTCCGAGGCAGATCGTTGGGTTGGACTGTTGCGGGAGAGATTCCCGGTGCTGGGCCCGTCCGACGTGCTCGGGGTCCACCCCTTCCGCACTCCTTATGCCGCACCTCTGGTCCACCTGGGCTATCTGGATGCCATCCCGCCCCGGCGCAGCCACATCTCGGGCCTGTACCTTTCCACGACGGCCAATATCTACCCCCAGGACCGGGGCATGAGCGAAGGGATCCGGACGGCGACCGAGACGGCCGAGTTCATCCTGGCCGACCACGCCCTGGCCACCAACCCGGCGTGAACCCACAGTCCCGCCGGGAATTCCTGCTCGGCCACCAAAGGCCCGATACTGGAGTGGTTGAGGCGACCTGTCCGGTGTGTGACAGCAAGGGTGCTCGGATGCGCCATGTGATGCCGACCACAGGTAGCGAGCAGGGAGTAAGTGCCCAGGCTTTTAGACCCAGCGCAGAGCGTTTCGGCTCGGCCACCGGATCGATCGTGGAATGCCGGCGTTGTGGACATGGCTTTGTCGACCAGATGCCGTCTTCGGTCCAGGTCTCGGCCGCCTACGCCGAGGCCGCCGATCCGGTGTCGGTGCGCGAGGAGGAAGGCCAGATCGAGACGGCTCGACGTGACCTGGCCCGGATCGAAGAGCATTTCCGTCCTGGACTGGTTTGTGACCTGGGCTGTTGGACCGGCTCCTTCCTGGTGGCCGCGGCCGAGCGGGGCTGGCGCACCCACGGTGTCGAACCCTCGGCGTGGGCCTCGACTCGAGCCCGGTCGCGCCATATGGATGTGTGCACCGCCGAGTTGAACGACCACGATCTGCCCGCAGGCGCCCACCGGCTGGTCGTCATGACCGACGTGCTCGAGCACCTGGCTGATCCACGGGCCGCCTTGGCCCGGGTCAGGACCCTGCTGGAGCCGAGCGGGGGGCTGTGGCTCACCGTACCTGACGCCGGCAGTGTCCTGGCCCGGGCCATGGGCCGGCGTTGGTGGTCCGTCCTTCCCATGCACCTTCAGTACTTCAGCGTCTCGTCCATGACCCGACTGTTGGACGAGATGGGCTTCGACGTTATGTGGCAAGGCACCCATGCCAAGGTGTTCTCGGCGCGCTACTACGCCGAAAGATTGGGAGGCTACAGCACCACCCTGGACCGCGTGGCCGTGGGGGCGGTCAAGCTGGCGGGCCAGTCCGATCGCCTTGTGGCTCCCGACTTCAGGGACCGACTGGCCATGTTGACCCGGATGCGGCCTGCCTCGCACAACGGTCCCAAGGCGCCACTGTGACCAGGGGGCCACTGTGACCAGGGGGCCACTGTGACCAAGGCGGCACCGGTGCCTAGTGAGGTCTATACCGAGGACTACTTCTTGTCCGATGCATGTGAGGGCTACGGCTCGTTTTCCGAGGGGCGGATATCGGCCATCAAGCACAAGGAGTTGGACCTCCTTGATGCCAAACCAGGCCAACGGGTGCTGGACCTGGGCTGCGGCCGGGGTGAGGTCCTGGCTGAGCTGGCTGGTCGGGGGGTGCGGGTGGTTGGGATCGACTATGCCGCCGCCGCCGTGCGCCTGGCCCGGACCCGTACCGAGGGCGTGGCCGGAGTTGGAGGGATCCTGCGCGGCGACGCCACTGCCCTGCCATTTCGTCCAGCCTGCTTCGACCGGGTCCTCATGGGTGATGTCATCGAGCATCTTCCCTGGGACATGGGAGTTGGCGCCCTCAAAGAAGTGGGTCGCGTGCTGGCCGGTGATGGCCTGGCGCTGGTCCACACCTCGCCCAACCGGTGGTTCTCCATGGGGCTCATGCCGATGGCCCGGGTGGTGCTCAGGTTGGCGGGCAAGAAGGCACTGGCTGACCGCATTGGGGATTATCAGTCCCGACGGGGCGAAATGCATCCGAACGAGCTGAGTCCCATCGGGCTGCGCCGTCTGATCCGCCAAGCCGGACTGTCCGGCTCGGTGTGGGTGGATCCCGACGTGCTTCGCTCCGGGGCCAGCGACTGGACCGAGGACCTGACGTCCAGCTCGGTCGCCCGACTGGCCGGCCGGGTGGGGGGAGTAAGGCCATTGCGCTACCTGATCGGTAATGACCTTTATGCCCGCCTGGAGTCGGCTCCAGGCCGACATGCCTCCCACCTCGGCATCGATCCGACCTCACGCGCCCGGGTAGGGCCGCACTGATGCTGTCCCTCGGCTCTGGGTTGGTCGCCGCCGTGGTCCTGGTGGTGGAGTTGACGGCAATCGTCTTGGTGTCGGTGCGTCTGGCCCGTCGTATTTCCCCCGCCGCCGGCGCCGGTCTGGAACGGGCCACCGTTGGACTGTTGCTGGCCCTGGTCCAGATAGTGGCCGTGATCCAGGTGCTGGGCATCGCCACCATCATCTCCCGATGGTCAGTCCTGGCTCTACACGTGTTAGTGGCCGTAGTGGTGCTCAAGACGGTAGACGCCGCCCCCCGATTGGCTACCCGGAGCCGTCGGATATCACCGGCTGGAGTGGTCACCGGTCTCATCGGTCTGGGGTTCGGCGCCCTGGCGGTGGCTCTCAGCCTGTCGGGTCGTTCTTTGGAGTCCGATACGGCCCAGTACCACCTGCCCAACGCCGCCTTTTGGATGAGGACCGGATCGCTGTGGAACCTGCCCTTGTCCATCCCCGGCTACTTCACCAACGGCTATCCGAGCAACGGCGAGATCACCGGTCTGTGGCTGATGCTGCCCACCCACGACGACACCCTGGCCTACCTGGCCCCGATCGTGTTCGGGGTCTTGTGTGTTCTGGGCACGGCGCTGCTGGCGCGAGAGCTGCGCGGCCGGGCCTGGCCCGGGGCCCTTGCCGCCATCTGTTTCCTCGCCTCGCCCATTTCGTTTTCTACCCAGGTTCACAGTCTCATGACCGATCTGCTGGCCGCCGGAGGGGTGGTGACCGGGGTGGCCCTGGCTCTGGTGGCAGTGCACCGTCGGGGAGAACAGCGCTGGGTGGTGCTGGCCGGACTGGCCCTCGGTCTTGGGGTCGGGGCCAAGGATCCGGCCCTGCTTCCCGCAATCGGCGCCGTGGTCATGTTCATAGTCCTCATCCCCCGGCGCCGCAGGCTGGCTGACGGTTTGATCATGGTGGGCTCGGGAGCGGCCCTGAGCGCATTTTGGTTCATACGGGACTGGATTGTGGTGGGCAACCCCATCTTCCCCAAGGGTGTGGCGGTGGCCGGTCACACCCTCTTCGTGGGGGCCAAGGGCCCCCTCACCGTCTACAAGGATTCGATGGCCTACCACGTGCTTCGGGGTCATGCTCACATAGTGGGCAACTGGGCCACCTTGGCCCGTCAGCTCTACGGTCCCGTTCTGATCATCTTGGCCCTCGGTTCCCTCGTCGCACTATGGCGGGTGGTCCATCCCCAATTGGCCTGGTGGGAGCCCCCCGCCGCCGATGCTGAGGCAGATGGTCCTCGCCGTGACCCGGTAGTGGTGGCCGTTGTGATCCTCGCCGCCTTCTCCTTCCTCGCCTATCTGGCCACTCCCTACACGGGCGGCGGTCCAACCGGAGTCCCGTTCCTCATTGCCTCCCAGCTGCGCTACGCCTTTCCCTTCGTCCTAATGGCCGCGGCCATGGCGGTGTTCATGCCCCGCCTGGTACTGGTGATCATTGCCGTTCCCACCTTGATCTATGACCTGTACAAGGTGGTTCAAGGGCCGTCCTTCCGTCCTGATTTGAACGTGAACATTCACGCCGTGGCCGGCGCCTTGGGCATCGCCCTGGTTGTACTGGCCGCGATAGGCGTAACCTCGTGGTCCCGAGCCCGCCATGGACAAGGGCTAAGGCCACGGGCCGTTGGCGGGTTGGTTGGGGCCGCAGCCCTGGTGGTGGCGGGTGGCCTCGTATTGTCCGCCCTTCCCGGACCTGGAAGTTCCGATCCCGTTGGGCTGGCCCTGGCCATGTCCGGGCAGAGCAGGGGAACCGTCCTTCTGGTCGGCCTGCCCAACGTGCGAAACGCCCTGGGTCCCCATCTGGATCACCATCTGTCGGTCATCGGTGATGGGCCATCGCCACATGACCAACCTGTGGGCTCGGCGGCCGAACTGAACCAGAAGCTGGCCCAGATGAACCCCGCAGTGATCGTCGTGGGTTTGGGTCCTTCCCCGGGTAAGCCCTCGGGTTGGCAGCCACCGAGCGGTTGGGCGCCGGCATTCCGGGACCCGGCCTCGGTGGTCTACGCCCGCCTTCCCGGTTGAGGCGCCTGACGCCGCCCCGCCTTTCCTCGCGGCGATAGTGGCTAGCATTTCTGTTGGTGACCCAAGAATCCACTGCTCCGTTGGCCCAGGTACCCGCTGTGGTCGAACCGCCCCAGGGTCCCTCCGAGGCATTGATCGAATTTATGTCCCAGGGCTGGGCAGCCGCTGAGCCGACCGATCCCATCCCGTCAGATGGGGTGGCCAGCCTTGCCCAGCACCGGGAGGCCCTGTCCCGCCGTTTCCCCGGCGAATGGCTGGTAGTGCCGACCGGTGGGCTCAAGGTCCGGGCCAACGACACCGATTACCGCTTCCGGCCTGGCTCGGACTTTGCCTGGCTTACCGGTTATCACGAGCCCGATGCCGTGCTCGTCATGGCGCCGGTGGCGGGAGGTCACGAGTCAGTCCTGTACGCCACCCCGCGATCCGATCGCAGCGGTCCGGGATTCTTTACTGACTTCCGCTATGGCGAGTTGTGGGTTGGCCCCCGGATGGGCCTGGAAGAAGCCTCGGTTGTTCTTGGAATTCGGACGGCCGAGTTGTCTGACCTGGCCGGCGCCCTCAAGGCCAGCGAAGGAGACCGGGTTCGCGTTCTAAGGGGCATGGCCGGGGAAGTCGACGCCTTGGTGGCGCCGGCTTCGAACCCTGATGGGCCATCGGCCGAGCCCAACGGGACCACTGCGTTGGACGGCCAGGGCGACGGGGTCGCCGCGTCGGACGCACAGCCCGACATCGAATTGGCTCTGGCCTTGGCCGAACTGCGCCTGATCAAGGACGGCTATGAAATTGGCTGCCTACAGGCCGCAGCCGATTCCACTGCCATCGCTTTCGAGGACGTGGTCCGGTCCCTGGACCAGGCCCAGAGCCACTCGGAGCGCTGGGTGGAGGGCACGTTCAACCGCCGGGCTCGCACCGAGGGCAACGACATCGGCTATGAGACCATCGCAGCCTGTGGGGCTCACGCCTGCACCCTGCATTGGACCCGCAACGACGGTCCGGTACGTCCTGGTTCCCTGCTGCTGTTGGACGCCGGGGTCGAGGGTCCCGAGCTCTACACCGCAGACGTGACCAGAACCATTCCGGTGTCAGGCCGCTTCGATCCGGCCCAGCGTGATGTCTACGAGGCCGTGTGGCGAGCCCAGCGGGCGGGATTGGATCAGTGCCGGCCGGGCAACAATTTTATGGATCCCCATCGGGCGGCCATGGCCGTACTGGCCGAATGGTTGGTGGAACGCGGGATACTCACCTGCTCCACCGAAGATGCCCTCGACGAGGAGAATCGCTGGTACGTCCGATACACCCTGCACGGGACCAGTCACATGCTGGGCTTGGACGTCCACGATTGTGGGGCGGCTCGCAACGAGCATCGCAACCTGGAACTGGCCCCGGGAATGGTCATCACGGTGGAGCCTGGGTGCTACCTGCAGCCCGACGACCTCAGCGTGCCGCCCCAGTATCGGGGTATCGGCGTTCGCATCGAGGACGACGTGGTCATTACCGAAAATGGCCACATCGTGCTGTCGTCGTCCCTGCCCACTGCTCCCAACGACGTGGAAGCTTGGATGGCGGGACTTCGGGGTTAGGCGTGGGTTAGCCGGTATGCCGCCTTGGCCGGCAGCGCTGACTTAGACGGCAGCGCGACTTAG
>JBOGIG010000082.1:0-3856 GCA_050742455.1 Acidimicrobiales bacterium | reverse complement strand
CGGGGTTGGCCCCTCCCGGGTTCTCCTGGTCCTCGGCCGGTCGCCCGGTCAGCGACAAGAAGACGTCGTCGAGACTGGGTTCGCGCAAGGTAAAGGCAGTCGGCTCGATGCCGTGCTGGTCCAGGAGGCGCAGAACCTCCATGGCCATACGCGGCCCCTCGTCCACGGTGAGCTCGACCACCGAGCCCGATACGTGAGGAACATGGGGACCGATGCCGTCGACGATGCCGGCCACCTGTCGGGCCACCTCGCCATCGTGCACACCGATATCCAACACGGTGGCCCCCAGATCGGCCTTGAGCTGGGAGGGCGTGCCCTGGGAGATGACCCGGCCATGGTCAACCACGGCGATGCGTTCAGCCAGGCGGTCGGCCTCCTCCAGGTACTGGGTGGTCAGCAGCACGGTGGTGCCCTCCTTGACCAGTCCCTCGATTACCCCCCACAGGTCGAGGCGGCTCTGCGGATCCAAACCGGTGGTGGGCTCGTCCAGGAACAACACCGTCGGTCGGGCCACCAGGGCCGCGGCCAGGTCCAGACGCCGCCTCATGCCGCCCGAGTAGGTCTTGACCGCCCGCCCTCCGGCATCGGTCAGGTCGAACGCCCCCAACAGTTCATCCGAGCGGGCCGACACCACGGACCGGGACAGATGGTTGAGCCGCCCCACCATGAACAGGTTCTCCCGACCGGTGAGGTTCTCGTCCACGGCGGCGTACTGTCCTGCCAGCCCGATGAACGTCCTGACCAGCTCGGGCTCGGCCGACACGTCGTGGCCCAGCACCCGGGCCAGCCCGGAGTCTTGGTGCAAGATGGTGGTCAGCACCCGAACCACCGTGGTCTTGCCCGCTCCGTTGGGTCCGAGCAGGCCAAACACACTACCGGTCTCCACACTGAAGCTGACTCCGTCCAAGGCCTTGATGTCGCCTTTGAACGTCTTCTTGAGATCCTCAACTTCAATTGCTTGAGCCACGAGGGGCCGGCCTCCAGGTCATTGGCGAACGTCTGTCCACACGGTTCCGTCCCGGCCAGGCCACTCGGGACGCTTGGGCCACGGCGGGCTCGGGCCGGTCGCTACAAGTTACCTGTTTGCGAGCTGCATTCGATCCGGCGCGTCGCACTGCGATGTTGCTACCGTTCGACCTATGCCGATCATGTCCTGGAGACGAGGTTCGCCACCCGCATTGGTGGCCGCCCTGGCCCTGATCCTGTCCGCCTGTGGATCGTCCGGCCCCCCTGCCGCCAAGGGTTCCCACCCCGATACGTCCACCCACGGAATAATCAAACTGACCACCACCCCCACGCCGGGCTGCGATCCAATCGGCGGGTCGACCTGCCTCCTCCCCTTTCCGGACAACTACCTGACCGTCCCCGACCATTCGACACCGACCGGCCTGCGGGTATCGATCGCCGGCGCTGCCACCCCGGCCAATGCCCAAGGCGTGCACATCGACACCACCGAGTTGAACCGCAACGACGGTTTCAGCCCCGGCTCGGCCCTCTTGGCCCTCGTCCCCGGCCTCGACTTCGCCTGCACCGGGATCGCTCCGGTGACCGACATCGGGGCCTCACTTCGGTCTGGCGCACCGATCGTCGTGATCGACACCATCACGGGCAAACGAGTGCCCTACTTTGCCGAATTGGACGCCCAAGGCCCCGTCCCGGCCCACAGGCTGTTGATCGTTCGGCCCGCCGTCAACCTCACCGAGGGCCACCACTACGTCGTCGGGCTGTCGGACATGCGGAACTCCTCGGGAGCCTTGATCCCGGCCGGTGACGTATTCAGGGCCTATCGGGACCGCTTGCGGACCACCGATCGGGCGGTCGAAGCTCGCAGGGGGACCATCGAATCCGACATCGAGACCTTGACCTCGGCCGGGGTGGCGCGCTCAGGGTTGTATTTGGCCTGGGACTTCACCGTGGCCAGTACCCAGAACCTGGCAGGGCGGATGCTGGGTATCCGCAACGACGCCTTCTCCCGCCTCGGCACATCGGCTCCCACCTTCGCCGTGACTTCCGTCCTGGACCATCCCACGGCGATGGTGGCCCGCCGGGTGGAGGGAACATTCAATGTTCCTCTGTACCTGACGGGCACCGGTGCACCCGGGTCCCGATTCAACTACGGCGCGGCCAATCCCGGGCCCGAGGCCGTTCCGGCATGGACGGGCAAGTACTACCCGGCCAGTTTCATCTGTGACATCCCCACCTCGTCGCTGAGCGCCACCGGAGCCGTGAGCCCCGGTAAAGCCGCCGTCTACGGTCACGGCCTGTTGGGCTCGAACACCGAAGTCGAAGCCGCCGACGTCCAAGCCCTGGCCCAGAGGCACAACTATGTGTTCTGTGCCACCAAGTGGATCGGCATGAGCAACGAGGACGTCGCCAATGCCGTGGCCATCCTCAAGAACCTCTCCCTCTTCCCCACCCTGGCCGACCGGTGCCAGCAGGGAATCCTAAACACCTTGTTCCTGGGCCGCCTCATGGACCGAGCCAATGGCTTTGCTGCCAATCCAGCCTTCCAGTCGGGCGGAAAAGCCGTCTTCGATTCCCACCAGGTGTATTTCGATGGGAACAGTCAGGGATCCATAATGGGCGGGGCGGCCACGGCTGTTTCGGGCGAATGGACCAGGGCCGTTCTTGGCGTGGCCGGCATGAACTATTCGACCCTGCTCCAGCGCAGCACGGACTTCGCCACCTTCGCCAAGATCCTCGACCCGGCCTATCCCAGCGAGAGCGACCGCCTCATCGGCCTGGATCTGATCCAGATGCTGTGGGACCGGGCCGAAGCCGACGGCTACGCCGCCCACATGACCTCTCACCCTTACCCGGGCACACCGGCCCACACCGTGTTGATGCAGATCGCCTTCGGCGACCATCAGGTGTCCACCGTCACTGCCGAGGTCGAAGCTCGCACCATTGGGGCCCATGTCCACCGGCCCACCCTGGCTGCGGGTCGGGATCCCGACAAGGTGTCGTTCTGGGGCATTCCCACCATCGACCACTACCCCTACTCCGGGTCGGCCATCGATATATGGGACAGCGGCTCGCCGGTGCCTCCCGTGGTGAACCTGGCCCCATCTTCGGGCCACGATCCTCACGGCGACCCCCGGGCCTGGCCCCTGGCCCAGGATCAGGTCGCAGCCTTCCTGGCCCCCGGCGGGTCGGTGACCAACGTGTGTGGAAGCAATCCCTGTACCGATTCGCCCGCTTCATAGACGCGAGGTTTGACAGTACGGTATGATTTCGGCGGATGGCCCCTGCCCACGCGGGCCATCTAGTGTGCAGGTCTCCATCCCGGACTCCCGCCTGATAATTGAGCGTGGAGTCAAGGAGCACAATCAAGATGCCTGTCGGCACAGTCAAGTGGTTCAACGCAACAAAGGGCTTCGGCTTTATCACCCCAGACGAGGGTGGCGAAGATCTCTTCGTCCACCAGTCCGAGATTCAGATGCAGGGCTACCGGGAACTTCCCGAAGGCGCCCGAGTCGAGTTCGAAGTAACTCAGGGGAACAAGGGCCTCCAGGCCAGCACCGTTCGCACCATCTAAGTCCAGTTCCGACCGGTCATTACACCGGTCGCAAAGAACACACCTACGAAGCGCCGTCCATTGAGACGGCGTTTCGTCATTCCGCCGCCGAACCGAGCGGTGCTATCCGGGCTCGACCGGGATAGAATTGTGGGGTGAGCATTCCCGTGGACATCGATCGACTGCGGGCCGAAGTCGAGCGGTTCGGCTCGGGGCCATACCTGCTCACCGTGTCCGACGACGGGAGACCGCACGCCGTTTCGGTCAGCGTGGGATGGGACCAAGATGCCCTGCGGGCCGGAACCGGCTCCAGCACCGCGGCGTTTGCCGATCACCGTC
>JBOGIG010000081.1:0-14910 GCA_050742455.1 Acidimicrobiales bacterium | reverse complement strand
CACCCAGCCAATGACTGAAGTTCTCGTCCCGAAGGACTCGGGGCTCAGGCGGCAAGGAGGAGCTGGACCTCGCGCACGTCCTCCACGTCGATCGCGTGCCAGTCGGCGATCTGCTCTACGCTGTGGGACACCAGCTCCCTCGCGATGACGGCGATAGGGAGGCGCGTGCCCTTCACGACGGGTTCGCCGAACTGGATGTTCGGATCGATCTCGATGCGGTCGGTCAGCTCCCAGGCAACCGCCTCGTTCTCAGCGCCGAAGCGGATCTCCTCGGCGAACGCCTCGATGGCAGGCAGCCACACGTAGTGTCCGGCACGTCTGCCGACCAGCTCGATGACTTGCGGCTCTGCGCCGGCCGTCGCCAGGTCGGCCCAGATCGCGGCGCCGTCGGTGAAGAAGAGCCGCTGCGCGAAAGGGCGGGCCACCCCCGGCAGCGACTCGGCCAGCGCGACTTCCAGCTTGCGGAGCTTTTGGAGGCTCACCCCTGACCGGCGGAAGCGCCGGACGACCTCCAGGCTGACGAGGTCGTGGAATGAGAGCAAGCGCGGCTCGTCAGGGCCAATCGCTACGCTCGGCGGAGCCAACTCGGCAACCCAATTGCGAAGGGTCCCAGCCCGCACGTCCGCGGCCCGCATGCTGAGGATCCGGGCAGCCTCAGGGAAGCTATAGATCCCAATCCCGAACGCGGGCGCCGTGAGAATCGAGGTGGGCACGGAACAATCGTACCGGTCGGGTCCGACAGTTTCGGGTTATCCGAGGACCAGCCGCCTGCTCAGCAGCCAGGAGTGAGGTCGATGGTGGCTGGTGTTCCCGAGTGCACCACACAACCACGGGCAGTGGTGATCGTGACGTTCGATCCCGCCCGACTGATCGACAGCGTGCTGGCCGATCGGCTGAATTGCACGACCCGGTTGGGCGGTTGGGCGAAGCGGTAGCCAATGTCCCACAGCTGGCCGCTGGTTGCCACGGTGTCGTTGACCCATGACCCGGGGTGGGCGACAACGGGCTTGAACAGGCCCCAGGCCAACATGGCCTTTAGCTCGTTGGCGAAGTCCGGGATGTCGTGGCCCCCAGGGTGGACCTGATAGGTGACATCAACGGCGTCAGCTTTCAGAGCAGGGTAATAGAGCCGGTTCATGGGATAGATGATGGCGCCCTCCTCGGTGGAACCAGGCTCATTGAAGGCGGCGGCGGCACTGGGTTGACCATTGCCGGTGGTGAGGAACACCCTGGTCTGCTTCAGGTTCATGGCCAGTCGGGTTGGGTTGTGGCCGGCCATGTAAAAGCCGTAAGGAGGCCCCTCGACGGGGAACAAATTTAGATCGCCATGAAGAGGAGCCAACGAAGTGAGACCCATGGCCAGATCAGTGACTGGGGCGAAGTACTGGGGGTCGACAAAGCCCGAGAGGCTGGCCACCGAGCCGAAGAAGCCAGGAAGGCGCCCACCCAGGTAAGGGGCGCCCAACCCGCCCATGGAAATACCGGCGATGGCGTGGTAGCGGCGCTCGGGCAGGATGGGATACTTGGCCAGGATGGTCGGGATCACTTCGTTGAGTTCGTAGCTCTCCCAGGCCGGGCCAGAGCGTTGGCCGTTGTTCCACCAATCCGTGTACCAGCCACTGCCCCCCTCGGGCATGACCACGATGGCGTTGAGCCCGTCGAGCACCGTGGTCAGCCCGGTCTGCGCGTACCAGTCGTAGTTGCAGTTGAGTCCGTGGAGCAGAACCAACAACGGGTAGCGCTTGTGGGAGTCATAGCCGGCCGGGAGCAACACATTGGCCCTCGGCGGGCCGGAATAGTTGAGCCAAGTCGATGGGACCTCGCCCGATCGATCGGGGATGGTCATGGTGACGAGCCGGGATGGTGAGGTTGATGGTGATGTGGGGTTTGCTCGTGCCACGCCACTGCCGACCAGCATCGTGGCCACAACGATGGCCAGCAAAGCCCCGACCCGCCCTACGGCCTTGCCCACTCCCTGCAGCTTCCCCATGCCAGAAACACTATGCCCGACGGAAGCAGAGTGAGACGTTGGCGCTCGGGCAACACAAGTGGATAGGCGTTCATATTCGCTCCAGGGGGACCTGCTGCGTACGATCGGACGTCGACGGAGCCCTCGCTATGGTGTCGCTCAGCGGTGAGGACGAGGACGAACTGCGCCGCTACCGAAACCGGCTATCCGAGAGCGGCACCACCACAATGCCGTTGGGCCAGGCCCCCTGGGGGGACATCTTCGGCATGTGCATAGACCAGTTCGGCACCGCTTGGGTGATAAACATCGCCGGCCCCGTGTCCTCCTAACCTCTCGGAGGCACACCGGTTGGCCGGCCAATCGTGGCCATCGGCGACAACTTATGAAGAGGAAGGCCGGGAGGGCGTCACAGCCGCGCGTTACCGTGTCAGCCATGTCCCGTCCTGACCAACCAGTGCCACTGGCGCGGTGATTTCGGTCATCCGGGCCGGGAACAGGCCGTGATTCCACCGCAGGCTCCGAGCCAGGCCGACGGCGTACGACTCCTGCTGTTCTCCGATCTGCACCTGGACACCCCATTTCGCTGGGCCTCGCCTGACGCTTCCCGCCGGCGCCGGGTCCTGCTACGCCAGACCCTGAGCCGGATCGTGGAGCTGGCACAACGCCTCGACGTGGCTGCATTGTGCTGTGGTGGGGACCTCTTCGAACACGAGCGGCTCTCCCCCGACACTGGGGAGTTCTTGCGCACTACGTTCGCTGCGGTGGCGCCCCTGCCCGTTCTGATCGCCCCAGGGAACCACGACTGGTACGGCCCCGCCAGCCTGTACCAAAGGATGGTCTGGTCTCCCAATGTCCACATTTTCTCCGACGACCACCTGAGTCCATTTTCATTGGTCGATGGCCTGACCATATGGGGAGCAGCCCACAGGGCCCCAGCCAGAACCGAGAACTTTCTCGATGGATTTGGTCCCGACCGAGGTGGGATCCACCTTGGTCTCTTCCATGGCTCCGAGCAGGCCGGCCTGAGCTTCCAGGAGTCCGGCAAGGTGCCTCATGCCCCATTCCGGGCCGACCAGATCCCAAACGCCGGCCTGCACCACGCCCTGCTCGGTCACTTCCATTCACCTGCCGACGGCGAGTGGCACACCTACCCGGGCAATCCCGACCCCCTCGAATTCGGCGAACAGGGCCGGCGGGGCGCCGTACTCCTGACGGTGGGAGGTGACGGTCGAGTGCAACGTCAACGCCACGACGTGGCCTCCTCCCAGGTCAGTGACGTGACCGTAATGCTCGACGGTTTGGCCCACTCGGGCCAGATCCCCGACCGCGTCCGTCAAGCCCTGGCTGAATGCCGGGGCTGGGTCAGGGTGACCCTGTCTGGCACTGTCCATCCCGATCTGGATCTGCGGCCGGAGGACATCCGATCCGAGGCCGTCGCTCCCCACCTGGACGGCATGGTGGTCCGCCTAGGCAACGTGAGCACGGCCTATGACTTTGACCGAGTGGCCCGGGAACCAACGGTTCGGGGAAGATTCGTCCGGGATGTGGTGTCCGACACGGGGCTCGACTCGCACCACCGCAGAAGGATACTGATCACCGGTCTGCGAGCCCTCGAAGGTCGCAGCGACCTCGAAGTGCACTAATGCTGATCGAGTCGGTAACCGCCAATGGCTTTGGGCCGCTCTGCGACCAGACCCTGACCCTCGGCCCAGCCATGACAGTGGTAATCGGCGACAACGAGTCGGCCAAGTCCACCTGGCACGCAGCGATTTACTCCGCTCTTTGTGGTCGGCGCCGAGCCAAGGGCAAGGTGGCCGGCGACGAAAAGCGATTCGCTGACCTACACAAGCCCTGGGACGGCCGTGCCTGGGTGGTCTCGGCCGTCATAACCCTCGGCGACAATCGGCGGATCGAGATACGCCAGGACCTGGCGGGCAAGGTGGACTGCTACGCCAAGGACCGGGCACTGGGCCGGGACGTGTCGGGCGAAGTGATGTACGAGGGCATGCCCGACGCCTCGGGCTGGCTCGGGCTGGATCGTCGATCGTTCGCGGCCACCGCCTGCGTGTACCAGAGCCAACTGTTGGGCGTGTTGGACGGAGCCCAGGGTCTGGGAAGGTATTTGGAGCGGGCGGCGGCCACCGCCGGGGTAGATGCCACCGCCACCGAGGCCCTGGGCTGCCTGGATGCGTTTCACCGCGATCATGTGGGCCGCGACCAGGCCAACACCAACCGACCGCTTCGCGCGGCCCACACCGCCCTCGAAGGGGCCCGCATCAAATTGGACGATGCCCGGCTGTCCCACGACAACTATCTAGCCTCGATGCAAGAGGCCGCGCGGCTGCGACGTGGAGCCGAGGAGGCAGATTGCCAAGTGAAACTGTACGAGGCCGCCCTGGCATCGCAGTCGGCCGAGCGGCTTCGCTCCGAGCTCGAAGATGTGATTCGGTTAGACGACAGCCTGGCCGGCGCCTCGCCACCCAGTGCCACGACCACCACCGCAGTTGACCTCCAGGTCGAGAGGGCTCTGTCGGCCTGGCAGGACCGCCCCGAACCGGTGGCATTGTCCGGACATTCGAGCGATGAACTGAGACAGGCCATCGCCCAGCTGCCGGCCGCGCCCCACGGGCCCCTGACTGTGGGCGACAGGACACTCAGGGCCCGCGACGCCCTGGGCGAGATTGACCATGCCATCGCTGCCCATCAGGCGGTGAAACCCCACCCCCCTGCTCCGGGCGGACCGGCTGGTAACCCACCGGAGGCCGAGGAGCCGACCACTGCCAGAATCCAGTCCTCTCGCCGGCTCCCCGTGCTCCTCGCCCTCGGGGTCGGACTAGCGCTCGGCGGCTTGGTTCTGACCGTGTTGGGGGTTCGCCTCGCCGCCTTGGTGGCGCTGATCGGCGTGGGCATGGTCATCTTCGCAGCTCGCACCGGAGCGACCCCAGCACCTGATCCACCCCTGACCGGGCCATCCCAAGCTCGCTTCACCAATGCGGCCCGCGCAGAGCACCACCGGGAACAGACGGTGGTCTGGGATCAGCGCTACGTCGACTTGGCCCGCAAGCGCCAAGCTGCCCAGGATGAACTGGAGGCCGCCTTGATCCAATCGGGCGCCGCCCTTGGCGACGACTTGGTGGCCGCCTTTGAACATTACAAGTGGCAGTGTGAAAGCAGGGCAGCAACGGCCAACCAAGCGGGCCGCCGCGCCGGCCTGGAGGCTCAACTATCGGAGCGCAGCCAATCCGAGTCGTTGGCCAAACAGCGCCAACAGACAATCGACTCGGCTGGGGCGCAGGTCATACAGGCCGCTCAGGCCTGCGGTGAGGCTGTTCAAGGACCGGGCCAGGCGGCCGAGGCGGGGAAGGCAGCTACGGCGCTGAAGCAGTGGCAGATGCGCCGCCGGGAAGACCTCTTGGTTATAGATGATCGCCGAAGACAATGGGCCAAGCGTGAGGCCACCCTGAAGGGCCGGACAACGGCTCAGCTGGGTGAGGAATTGGACCGGGCCATACGAGACCTCAACCAGAAGACCGGTCCCTTCACCGAGCACGAGGTCGCGGCCGTGGCCAACAAAGACGTAGCGCCGCACTTGCCTACCGAGCGCGCTCAGGCGATCGCCGCCAGGGAACAGGCCGCAACAGCCGAAGGCGCCCTCCAGGAACTGGCTCGAACGTTGCCCAGCGTGGCTGACGCCGAAGTGGCCTTGGCCTGGGCCGAGACGGAATCGGCCCGCGTCGAAGATCTCGACTGGACCATCACCCAGACTCGGTCCTTCCTGGCCAAAGCCCAAGAGAAGGTACAGGGAGACATCGCCCCTGTCCTGGCCGCCACCTTGTCGGCCTGGCTCCCCCGAATTACCGGTGGCCGCTATGTCGACGCCATCGTCGACCCCGCCTGCTTGGCCGTGGAGGTGTCCGGACCCGACCGACGATTTCTCCGGGCCGAGAGCCTCTCCCATGGAACAGCTGAGCAGATCTACCTGCTGCTGCGAATGGCCCTGGCCCGCCATCTGACCACTCCGGGAGAGAGCTGCCCACTCCTTTTGGATGATGTCACGGTCCATGCCGATGCCACCAGAACAGTGCAGATCCTGGCCCTGCTGCATGAAGTATCCCGGGAACAACAGGTCGTGGTGTTCAGCCAGGAGCGATTGGTGGCCGATTGGGCCAGGTCCAATCTGACCGAACCATATGACTGCTTGGTTGAGCTTCCTGGAGTGGGCCTCGGATTATCGCCGCCTTCGCTTCGCCCCACGACAGGTAGATGATGCGGCCCCCGGTCTATCCCCACACCAACACAGCGCTCAAGAAAACCGGATAGGCCACGAGAAGCACGATCCCGGCTTGCCGGCTTATCCGGCCCGACCGCCACCCGAAGATGATCACCACAACCAGAGACCCGAGCATCACCAGCAACGGGCCGTGCAGGTGGGCGGCGTGGGCGATTCGGAGGGGACGGACCAGGGCTGCGGCGCCCAAGGTCATGGTGACGTTGTAGGCGTAGCTGCCCACCACGGCGGCCACCACGGCCTCGCTGGCGCCCCGGCGCGACGCCGAGAACGCCAGCACCACCAGCTCGAAGGCAGTGGCAAAGCCCACCAGAGTCAAGCTCAAGCTGGTCTGGGAGGCATCGGTGTGACTCAGGTGCCTAACGGCCTCGACCAGGAGCGTGGCGCCGAGCGACATGGCGGCGATGCCGGCCACGATGATGGCAAGGTCCTTGCCTACACGCCGGCGGGTACCCGTTCGAGCCTTCTCCTTGGCCTCGGTCAGTTCCGAAGCTTCCCCCAGAGCCGGCGGCTGGCCCTCTATGGTCCAGATGACGGCCACATAGACGACATACAGCCCCACCAGGAGCCCCCCGCCGGCCCGAGTTATGTGGGCGCCCCAGGACAGGAAGGCGGCCACGGCCCCGAGGGGGAGGCCGGCGACACCGTAGAGGCGGACTCGGCGACCGAACGGCAAGGGGGCGACTATGGCGCCCACACCGATGGCCACCATGCACATGGCGATGTTGGCCCCCACGACGTCACCGAAGGCGACGGCGGGGGCGTGGCGCAGGCTGGCGGCGATGCCGGTGGCCAGTTCCTCAGGCTCGGCGCCGGCCAGCAATAGCGCCAGGGCGAAGGTCGATACACCCAGGGCCACGGCGGCGGGGGCCAGATGCTCAGCGAACGCCTCGGCCCCCCACACGATGCCGACCACGCCAACGAGCAGGACGGCCACCCAGCCGACGTCAGCCATGGACTAAACCCAAGCCGGACGTTGAGCTCTCAGGCGGAAGGTCAAGGACACAGATGCCATTTTTCGGGACGTTGCGGCCGTCCTCCCCTGATCCTGAGAGTCCGCCAGTCGGCCCTCATTGGCCGCCGGCCGCGACGAGGAAGGCCCGACACAGGGGATGCGGACGTCCGGGGGCACTTGATGTCTGGGGAACGAACAGGGTCGCCACAAAAAAATGGAGATCGGGCAGCTCGACGATCCGCACCTCGTCATCCTGGTCGGTCCCGCTGATCACCAAGCCGGCGCCGATTAGATCGGTCACCCGATCGGGATTTAGACCAAAGTTGCAGTAGTAGCGCTCGGTCGTGGTGGCCCGGCCGTAGGCGCCTGCCGCCACCGTCCCAGAGCCAATGCGCACCTCCATGGCCAATCCGGCCATGGAGCAACTGAGTGGAGTGATGAAAAGGTCTGAGGCGTAGGGGTCATACTCGGCGTGGTCGGCATCCACCGCGCCAAGGACGGTGCGGGCAAACTCCAAGATCACATGCTGGAAGCCGCCGCAAGTGGCCAGCAGCGGCACGTCTTGGGTGCGAGCCCAAGTAATTGCGTACAAGGCGCCCTTCATACTCCGATACGGGCTCCCCGGAGCGATGACGAACCCATCGAAGGCTTCGAGCTGTTCATCCCCACCGGGGGCCACCTCGTCGGTGGCGAGCCAGGAGACCTCCACGTCCAATCCGGCCTCGTCGGCGGCATGAGCCAGTGCTGAAGTGGTGGCCAGATGAGTGTCGTTGGCCGGTTGGTAGTCGCCCACCACGGCCAGTTTCACCAGGTTGAGGCCGGCCCCGGCCGCAGATGACATGGTCAAAGCGTACCGATCGAATTTCGGCGGGAGCCCGGGCGCTTCGGAGAAGGCCTACCGGAGCACCCCCTGGAGGACCCGTGGAGGACCCCAAAAGCCCCGGACCGGTTCAGATGGCGAGGGTGGACCCGAGCCGAGCGGCGACCTCTCGGTAGCGGCCAACCGGAACCAGGTGCACCCCCTCGAACGCCCCGCTGTCGCGCAGGGCGAGCACCATTTCGCAGGCGGCATCCACCCCGGCCGCCGGGTCCCGTTCCAGCGCGTCCATGAGGGCATCGGGTACCTCTACGTCGGCCAGGTTGGCTGCCACGCCGCGGGCCATGGACGCGCTGGCCAGAACCAGGACGCCGGGATAGACGGGTCGGCTGAGAGATAGCCCATCACGCCAACCCACAAGCTTTTCGACCGAGAAGGAGACCTGGGCAAAGATGTAGTCCGCGTCCCGCTTCCACTGCGGTATCGGACCGAGCCGGGTCGCCACCCCGGCCGAGAACCGCCCTCCTTCCTCCAAGGACGGGTCACCACTCCAGGTCTGAATCTCCTCGATCATCGTTCGAACGGTGAGCTGGCTGGTGCGTCCACCACTGGCTGGCTCGTCACCGTATACGCACAGGAAATCCTCGACCCCGTAGGCCGCCGCCGTGAGCAGATCACGTCGTAGGCCGAGGAGGTTCCGATCACGGCAGTTGAGACAGGCTATGGGGTGTCCCCCCATGTCCCGAACCTCGTGGGCAACCGCGACGCTGGATACGGTGGCCCGCCCCAGGTGGTTGTCGGGGATCAAGAAGGCCGATGCCACGGGGCTCAGCACCCCGATCTGGTGACGGACGCGCCCAAGGTCGGGTCTGGTGGCAGGTTCGATCTCGCATATCACCTTGAAGGAATCAAGGGCCATTCCCCACCCTATGACAGGCGAGCCGCGGCGATCCTGGCTGCCCGCATCCGCAGACGACCGTTAGGGTTCGTGGCGTGGCCGTTACCAGCCCCACCGATGTTCGAGACGCCCTGGTGCGCCAGTGGCAACTTGTGCGTCTTGGACTGCCTGCCCTGGACCTCGACCGTCCAAGTCGGATCGCCGGCTGGCGCAACCGTGACGTGGTGGCCCACCTGGCCGTTCAACCGGTCTTGCTGGCGCGGTTCCTCGCCGGGTCGGGCGATCAAGGCCGGTCCGTGAGCCCGTCAGTGACGCTCGTGGCCAACCTGTCGGGGACCACCCGCTTCGCCGCCGTCATTGACGCATCGGCCCGGGAAGGAGGCGACGCCGGGCGCCTCAACCTCGGCGCCCACATCGACGCGGTACTTCCTGTTCTCGAGTCAGTCGACCTGACCGGAACCATCACCACCTTCCAGGGCAGCATCACCGTGGTTGACTACCTGATCACTCGTTGTCTGGAGGCGGTGGTCCACGGTGGGGACCTCGTAGACCCGGTAGAACCGGACCGGGACGCTCTTCGCATCGCCTCGCACGCATTGATCGACGTTCTGGCCGCAAAGGATCCTGCCCTTCTAGCCCGAGCCCGCCAGCTCGATCCCCAATGTTGGGTGAATGTGGCCACCGGTCGCGACCAGTGCGCCGGTGAACTGAGCCGGGCCATGCCCCTCATGACGTGAGCGGTCATAATTCGTTAGCATTTGGGAAATCACACGACGGCCTCGGACCGCTCCGCTGGGGGGCAATTTGAACAAGCAGGCAGCAGGCAAACCGACTGGTCGTCCCCGGCAGTGTCGCAGGGTCGTGTTGGTAGTCGCCCTGGCCGTGGCTCTGGCCCTGTCGGTCTGCGCCGCCCCAACGGGCTGGGTCGGTCAGGCCTGGGCCGGAGCACCTGGCCCCCAAACGACCTCTCCCATCGTCGGCTTCGCCGATGCCGCCGGCATACACGTGGTGGCAGTGACCAAGCTCGATCCCCGTCAGTACAACATCAGCGTGCTCTCGGCTGCTCTGGGACGCCCCGTCGACGTTAGGGTCCTACTACCCGACAATTACGATCCGGGGGCTGGGATCAGGTACCCGGTCCTGTACCTGTTCCATGGAACCAGCGGACGGGCCTCGGACTGGGTCAACCAGGGCAATGCCGAGGCGGCCACAGCCGGGCTGCCTCTCATCGTGGTCATGCCCGACGCCGGTTTCAACGGCGATGGCGGGGGATGGTTCACCAACTGGAACGACCCCAACACTGTTCTCGGACCGTCGCAGTGGGAGACGTTCCACGTGGGCCAGCTGATCCCGTGGATCGACCGCAATCTGGCCACTGTCGCCACCCGTTCCGGGCGAGCCGTGGCGGGCCTGTCCCAGGGTGGTTTTGGATCCATGACCTATGCCGCTCGTCATCCTGACACCTTCGTCTCGGCCGCGGCCTTTTCCGGGGCCCCCGACATCGATTACAACCCGGTGGTGGCCGCCGGAGCCACCGTCATCATCGACGGCACCGCCCTCGGGTTGGACGGGGTCGAACCCGATGCCATGTTTGGATCCCGGTTAACCAATGAGATCAACTGGCAGGGCCATGATCCGGCCGACCTGGCTCCCAACCTGCGGGCCACCAGCCTGTGGCTCTATACCGCTACGGGGATTCCCGGACCGCTCGATCCCCCCACACCCAACCCCAGTGCGTCGGCCATAGAGGCCCTTACCCATGCGTCGACAATGAGCTTTTACCAACACCTGAACCAATTGGGCATACCGAGCCACCTCGACAACTACGTCTTCGGTACGCACACCTGGGCCTACTGGAGTCGGGACCTGCGCCAGTACCTGGTCCCTTTGATGGCCATGTTCGCCCAGCCCCCGGCGACGCCGGCAACGATCTCCTACGAGTCGATCGATCCCCACTGGACCGAGTGGGGTTGGTCGGTGAACATCGTCCGCCCGGCGGTCCAGCAGTTCAGCCAGTTGCAAAACGCCGGGGTCGGTGGATTCTCCCTCAGCGGTCAGGGTCTTGCTGAGGTCATCACCCCTCCCTTGTATGGACCGCTTTCGGCGGCGACCGTTTCACTCTCGGGGGCTACGACCGAGATCGAGCACATTTCCGCCGACTCGGGGGGGCGCCTGCACATCCCGGTGCCAGTGGGGGGCTCCTTCTTGGGGATCGCCTTCCCAGCAACAGAGTCGGTCGCCATTACCGGTTCGTGACCGACCTCAGCTTGGAGAGTCGTCCGGCCCCTGAAAGCCTGTCATGACAACAGACCAATCCAACGCTCCGGCATATGACTCGATTGGGGTCGGCTACGCCACCCACCGTCGGACCGATGAGCGGATCAATGTCCTGGTGCTGGATGCCCTGGGGGATTCGGAGCGGGTGCTGAACGTGGGGTGTGGGGCCGGTTCCTACGAACCGGGAGACCGGCAGTTGGTGGGCCTCGATCCCTCGGCACTGATGCTGGCCCAGCGGCCGCCTGGATCTGGACCCCCGGTGCGGGGTGACGCTGGGGCCCTTCCCTTTGAGGACAACGCCTTCGATGCCGTCATGGCCATGCTCACCGTGCATCACTGGCCCGATCGCAGGCGCGGCTACACCGAGTTGTGCCGAGTGGCCCGGCGCCGGGTCGTGCTTGCCTACGAACCGAGCGTGCACAATCAGCTGTGGGTCGTGGCCGACTACTTCCCCGAGATCGCGGCCCTGGACGACACCAGGTCCGGGTACGGCGTTGACGAAGTGGTACGAGCCCTGGGCGCCCGCGAAGCGCTGACCGTTCCTGTCCCATGGGACTGCACCGACGGGTTCATCATGGCCTACTGGCGTCGCCCTGAGGCGTATCTGGATCCCCAGGTGCGCCAGTCCACGTCGGGCTTTTCCTCCATCGACCCCCGGGCCTTGGATCGAGGCCTGAGAAGACTACGGGCCGACCTTGAGTCGGGGGAGTGGGCGACCCGATACGGATACCTGCGCGACTTGGACGAATTCGATGCCGGCCTTCGTTTGGTGGTCAGCACGTCTTGATCGGCGCTTCGGGCTCGGTAAGGATCTCGGAGGCAACCCTCTCCCCCGATCGCACTGCCCCGTCTATGGCCCCATATGAGGTCCCCGCCGTCTCGGTGCCGGCCCAGTGAACCCTGCCCACAACCTGGCGCAGCATCCGCCCGTACTGGGTCAGTACACCAGTGCCAAAGTGGGCCATAGAACAGCCCCGCGTCCACTCCTCTTCGGCCCAGTTCTGCTCCATCACCTCCAGGGGGGAGGACGCCTTGGGCCCGAATCGGCGGGAGATGGCCCCCAGCGCCGCTTCCCGACGTGCATCAGGTCCCATGCCGGCCAGACGGCGGGCCTTGTTGCCTGCCGCGTAGCAGGCCATGACCCCTACCTGGCCCGATGGCGGGGTGGTGTCCAGTGTCACCTCGAACAGATCCTCCATGTCCACCGAGGCGCCGGAAAGGCCATCGGATCGCCAGAAGGGTTCGTCGTAGACGGCCACGCTCTTCAGCTCGGTTCCGGCAGGCATCTGGTTCTGGAGGAGGACCCGATCAGCGGGAAGGGGCGGATCAAACCGGATGGCGCCGACCAGGCACGGGGGGATGGCGACGACTACATGGCGTGCATTGATGCTCACCTTGGGGCTGGCCACAACGACATCGTGGTTGGTCTGAGTCACCGCCTGGACCGGGCTGGACAGGTGGATCGAACCTTCCAACTCACCCGCCATTGCGTTGGCCATGGACTGGGCCCCGCCCACGAACTGGTCCTGCTGGTAGCCACCTTCTACCGTCATGAGGGGACTCACTCCTCCCGCCGAGTGGATCAGCAGCAACAGATTGAGCATGGATACCTCCGACAACTCACAGGCAAAACAGGCTCGAAATGTCGTCTCGATCAGCTGGCGGGCCTTGGTGGTCGGGACGTTGGCCGCCGACAACCAGGAGGCAACCGTGCGCCCGTCCCAGGCCAGGGCCGAGGGAGCATCCCAGGGGGCATCCACCGGGACGGTCTTGGCCATCCGGTCCAGGCGGGCGATGGCCGCCCCGGCGCTGAGCAGAGCCAGTGGATTGATTCGGGGGACGTCGCCCCGGTAGCGCCTGACCTTTCCCTCCCCGGCCAGGATGGTGTCCCCCGCAACGTGGGTGGCGAAAGTATCGACCCCCATCTCGGTGGCCAGTGCCCGTAGCCGGTCATGGTTCGATCCGACGAAGGTGCCCCCCATGTCAATGGGGGTGGCGCCATGACCGAGACGGGTCCACACCCGCCCGCCGACCCGATCCCGGGCCTCCAGCACCGCCACAGACTTTCCCCCTTGGACCAGTCGCCGGGCCGCGGTCAACCCGGCGTATCCGGCGCCGATCACACATACGTCCCTGTCAAACTGGTTGCCTGGCATAGGTCCCCTCCGATCAGTGGTTGGCACATTAACATGCGGGCGGCACGCATGTACGGGAGATAGGATGGAAGCGGGCGCCTCCAGCCATGACCAGCCGGTGCCCCCACCAGGAGCAGAACCATCAGGAGAGGAGCGATGGAGCAGTCCAAACCCGAACATGCCAACGAGGCGATCCGAAGAACCCGGCCCGATCGAGCAACGGCGCGGCCGGGGGACGGCCCCCGTCGCACTCAGGGCCAGCGCCGCGCCAGGACCCGCCAGGCTCTCCTCAAGGCGGCCCGGGAGCTGTTCGCTCAAAAAGGCTTTGCCCAGACGGGCCGGGAAGAGATCGCCGCTCGGGCCGGAGTGACCCGGGGGGCTCTGTATCACCACTTCGAGTCCAAGATGGCCTTGGCCGAGGCCGTATTGGACCAACTCGACATCGAGCTCGTCGATCGGGTGATGGCCGAGGCCGGCGACGCCCCCAGCGCCACCGAGATGCTGGGTCGAAGCTGCGGCGCCTATATCAGGGCTTGTGCCGACCCGTCAGTGTCGCGCCTCCTGGTCGATGCTCCCTCAGTGTTGGGGATCGAAGCGTGGCGGGCCAGGAACAGCGCTGCCTGTGCCCCCCTGTTGGCCAGGGCCCTGACCATGGCCCAGACCGAGGGCGCCGATGTGCCCGGCGATCCGACGATCACCGCCCACCTCCTGATGGGCATGCTCAACGAGGCGGCCCTGGTGGTGGCATCCTCTCCCCGACGGGCCCGCGTACTCAAGCAAGTGGACGAGACGGTCCAGGCCTTGGTTGCCAAGCTTGTGGCCTGATGGCAGGATCCACCGCGCCCCGAGTAGCCCTGTTGCGGGGCATCAACGTCGGGGGACGAGGCATGGTGAAGATGTCCCGCCTGATCGAGGTTCTGACGTCCCATGGCTACCTGGACGTGATCACCCACCTGCAGAGCTGCAATGTCATCTTCTCCGAACCCTGATCGGGGTCGGTCGATCCCGCGAACCACATCGAACAGTTGGTGAAAAGCGAATTCGGCGTAACGACCAAGGTGATCATCCGGAACCGGGACGACCTGATGGCCATTGTCTCGGGCAATGCCCTGGGCCACCTCTGTCCCGACCCTTCCCGCTATCTGGTGGTCTTTCTCTCCCAAGCGGCCGATCCTGAGCTCTTCGACCGGATCGATGCGGCTAATTTCGCCCCCGACGCATTTTCCCTGGCGGGCCGGGAGATCTACCAATGGTGTCCCAACGGTGTTCACACCTCCAAGCTGTCGAATGCATTTTGGGAAAAGTCCCTGGGAGTGACCGCCACCGCTCGCAACTGGAACACCGTGGTCAAGATCGCCGATTTAGTCTTAGTGCATCCCACCCGGCCGTAGCGCTCTGCCAGTCGGCGGAGCTCCCACGGTCCTACTCCCTGCCTGCTGGGCGGGGAGTATCAGAACTCCAAGCCGAAGGACTGCTCTGGCTGGACCCCAGGCTCGGGACCGCGTGTTGGTCTTGTCTCGACCTCGCCATACCGCACTGACTTGGGGTGAGCGGGGCTGCCCGTCCCGGCC
>JBOGIG010000080.1:0-3002 GCA_050742455.1 Acidimicrobiales bacterium | reverse complement strand
GCGGGCCAGGCCGAAGCCAGCACGTCGAGCCCCTTCTTGGCCACGAATCGACCAACAAACAGAACCATCGGTGGTCCCTCGGGCAGGGCGGTTGGAGAAAAGTAGGCCGTATCTATGCCGGAGGGCAGCACGTGGACCCGCTCGGGGTCGAATCCGGCGGCCACCGCATGCCCGGCCAGGAAGCGACTCGGCACCACTACGGCGCCGACGCGCTCAATCGCATCCCGGTAGGCATCGGGGCGCTGCTCCAGGTAACCGGTTACATCATGACCGTGCAGGGACAGGACGAGGGGGATCGGTCGTCGGGCGAGCAGGCCCAGCACGTGATCGATGCCGTAGCCATGGTGGACATGAACCAGCTCGACCCTTCGGTAGCGGGCCAGCCCGGCCAGCACCGCGGTCACCGCGGCGGGATGCAGGCTTCGGGGGCGGACCACCCTCAACAGGGGTACCAGGCTGTGGACCTCCGGCAGGGGAAAGCGATCAGCGTTGTGAATCCGCTGCGGCGTTACTACGAGGGACGGACGGTGCAGGTTGCGAACAAGGTCGTAGACGAAGACTTCCGATGCCGGCAACCAATCGTCGACGAAGTGCAGCACGGACCGGCTCGAACCGTCTCGGCCCGTTACCACGGTCCAATATCGATTTCGCCCTTACCGCCATTGGCCATGTCGGCATAGAGGAGCTGGTGTGCCGGACCCACCGTGGTTTCCCATGCCCATCGTCGTGACCGTTCGACACAGCGCCCGGGTGTCTGGCTCAAGGCGGCCAGGGCGATAGCCTTTATCACCGCCTCGGCCAGGGACTCAGGACGGGCCGACTCGGCCACGCATCCCACTGAGTCGGTCACGATCTCGGGCATGCCTCCCGCCGGGCTGCACACCACAGGGGTTCCGCTGGCCAGGGATTCCAACAGAACCAGTCCGAAAGCTTCGTGCTCCGAAGGCAGAAGGGTGATCGTGGCCAATCGGTAACGTTGGGGAACATCGCCCGTCTGCCCGGGTCCGAGAACCTCGACTGCCGAGGCTACCGTGCTTCCCAGACGAGCAGCAGCATCGATTACCCAACCAGCATCGCCCTGGCCCGACAGAAGTAGGCGAACGTCACGATGGTGGTCGAGGACTCGGGCGAGGACGGCAACGGCCAGATCGGCCCGCTTGCGGCGGTCGTCGAGTGACGCCGAAAAAAGGATCCTGGGGGGGCCGGTGCGAGGCTCGAATTCCGGCGGGAATTGTCCCAATCGGACCCCTGGGGGAAGCACCACGGCCTTGACTCCAAGTGATGATTCCAAGGCGGCCGCCGAGGCTCGGCTCAAGACCGCCGTGACTGTGGCCATGCGCACGGCCCTTGTGATCAATCCACGGGGCAGGAATGCATCGGGAAGTTGCTCGGATGTCGGATGCCCAAGGACCGTGTACAGGGTCGGCCGGCGAGCCAGACGTCCAGCTATGGCCGCGCTCGGTGTGAAGGCGTGGACTACGTCGGCCCGCTCTCTCAACAGGCCGGCCAGAGCCTGGAGGCCGAAGGTCTCGACCTTGGTAATCCCGACGCGGGCCATGGGACCCGAACGCAGATGGTGACGAAAGCTAACCGAGGATCCGTTGGGGTTCTGCTCTTTCCGGCTGGGGCCATCGGTTCCCGTGATGATGACCACCTCGTGGCCGGCGCCGACCAGGTAGGTGGAGAGGTCGTCGAGGTATCGCTCAGCCCCCCGGCGGACCTCGGGCCACGGGAATGGATGGACAATGGCGATCCGCTCCCTCATAACAGGAGGGTCTTGTGGTGAATCGATCCCTGCACCATGACGGCCACTTCGCACAGGTCGACGGCCAGTGCGCCAGGCAGGGTCGTCACACGCCGCACGGGGTCTGGGCAGGTCGGGGTCACGAACAGGCGATGACGGACCCAAGGCAGGACAAGCAAAAGGCCCCCACGGTGTCGCAAAGCCACGAGGAGGCCGGCCCCGGCCAGGATGGCGGAGGGATGGGTCGGCTTCCAGAACAGCAATCGGTGGGCCCGACCAGGACGGGCATGGCGCCGGCCCGACAGGACGAGGGGAAGGTCTTTCCAGCGCAGGGTCTCGCGCAAGGTGTCGCCCAGGCTCCCCGGCCGGACATCATGAAGCACTAGCGCATCGGGGGCAAAGACGGCCTCGATCCCACTCTCGGTGACGGCCAGACCCAAGTGGGTATCCTCGCCACTGGGCTGGCGGAAGCGTTCGTCAAAACCTCCCACCGCGGCGAGGTCGACCCTGCGGTAAAACACATTGCAGGTCTCGAAGAAGCGGGAGGAATCCACACTCATCACCCTGGAGAACGGATCTTGGGCCAAATGGATTTGGTCAGGCGGCGGGGTGGTGCGGCCCACAACGACCCTGCGGTTGCCGTCCATGGCCTCCAGTCCGGCCCGCAGCCAATCAGGGTCGGGTACGCAGTCGTCGTCGGTAAAGGCCACGATCGGGGCATGGGCGCTGCGCCAGGCCACATTGCGGGCAGCGGCGGGACCCCTACGCTCGGACTGATGCATTACCGACAGCCGCAATGGCGTCTGGTCGGCAATGGATTCGAGCACCTCGGCCGTGTGGTCGGGCGAGGCGTCATCGACGATGACGACCTCAAATCGGTCCTTGGGGATTGTCTGGGCCTCCAGGGCTTCCACCAGGCGCACCAATCTGTCCGCCCGACCGCGAGTGGGAACCACTACCGACACGGCAGGACAATCGGGCGGGGCATCACTACCCACCCCAGGGTCATCATTCTCCCCATCGGCGAGATGTCCGACAAAGGGCAACGGGGTCAGCCCGAGGTTGGCCTTCAACCAGGTCTTCCAGTAGGCGGCGTCGTCCTGGTTGCCCGATATGCGGGCCGCCACGAACTGCGTGCCGGAACCCAGTGCCTGGACGCTGTGGTAAGCCAAACTCCGTCGGGGGCCGAGGGCATTTCGGGTGAAGACCCGCAAGTTGGCAGCTTCGAGAGCTAGTCGCGATCCCCCGAAGCGACGAT
>JBOGIG010000079.1:0-6531 GCA_050742455.1 Acidimicrobiales bacterium | reverse complement strand
TGATCTTGTTGTGTCGACTCCATCACCGCCTGGTACACGAAGGCGGGTGGTCCCTCACCGGCGATGCCTGTGGACAAGTCGAGTTCAGGCGACCCGGGGGCCGGTTGATGCAACACGTCCCGAGACCGGCCCCGACCGAGGTGGTGGAGCGACTGTTCGGACCAGAAGGGGCCGGCGCGGGCCTGGTGAGCCTTCACTGACCCGGCGCGGGCCTGGAGGCTTGGGGGCTCGGGCTTTGGCGCGCCCTGGCGCGGGCCGGCGGGGGCGGAGGCGGGGCTACAGGGCCAGGGTGAAGCCTCCGTCGACCACGATGGCTGCCCCATTGATGAAACGGGCTGGTTCCGAACACAAGAAGGCCACCACCCGGCCGAAATCGTCTGGATCACCCATCTTTCCACTGCCCCCCAGTTGGATCATGCGGTCGGTGGCGTGATGTCCGGGACAGGCCAGGTTCAATGTGATCGATGGTCCCTCCGTTCCGGCGGCCAGGTCGGCGGCCGCCGTCTTGGCCCATGCCCACAACCCGGTCCGGCTCAAATTGGACAGGGCCAGCCCTGGCACCGGTTGGACGACGCTGAACGAGGTCACACAACAGATCCGGCCCCAGCCCGTGGCCCGCATCGGACCAAGGGCCTCTCTGACCAGGCGCACAGAAGTCAAGAGGTTGGCATTGATGGCGGACTCGATGGCCTCGTCGTTGACTTCGAGTGCCCGGCCGGGTGGTGGTCCCCCGGCGTTGGCCACCAGGATGTCCAGGCGCCCGAAGCTTTCCATGGCGGCATCAACGAGCGTGGCAGGTGCTTCCGGTCGGGTGACATCGCATTGGATGGCCACGACTTCGCCGCCTGCCCCCAACTCAAAACTGGCTGCCTCCAACTCCGATCGGGCCTCCTCCAGGGCATCAGCTCCCCGGGCGCAGATCATCACCTTGGCCCCTTCACGGACCAGGGCCCGCGCTGCTCCGAGACCCAGGCCCTTTGATGCAGCCGTAACCAAGGCGACCCGATTGGCGAGGCCGAGGTCCATTGTCGTTCAGTGGGCCACGGCGGCCGCACCGGCCGCCATCGTCACGCCGGCCGCTATAGACACGCCCGCTACAGCCTCGGCTCCGGCCCGGGCGTGGTAGCTCGACCTGGTCAGGGGTGAGGCCTCGACGTGGCTGAAACCCATGGTCAATGCCGTGGCCTTCAACTGGTCGAACTCGGCCGGGTTCCACCAACGCTGCACCGGCAGGTGGGCCGCACTGGGCCGCAAATACTGTCCCAAGGTGACAATGTCAACCCCGACCCCGGCCAGGTCGGCCAAAGCACCCGACACCTCGGCCTCGGTCTCGCCCATTCCCAATATCATCCCCGACTTGGTGACCAGGCCGGCCTTCTTGGCCCGGGCCAGCACGGCCAGGCTGCGCACGTAGGAGGCCGAGGGCCGAACAGCTCGCTGGAGGCGAGCCACCGTTTCCAAGTTGTGATTGAGCACTTCGGGCCGAGCGGCCAAGACCGAACTCAGAGCTTGTGCACTGCCCTTGAAGTCGGGGATCAGCACCTCGACGTTGGTTCGGGGACAGGCCTCGTGAATGGCACGTATGACGGCAGCGAAGGCCCCCGATCCTCCGTCGGCCAAGTCGTCCCGGGCCACCGCCGTCACTACGGCGTGGGCCAGACCCAGGCGCCGGACGGCCTCGGCTACCCGGACCGCCTCGTCGGGTTCGACCGGAAGGGGGTGGCGGGTATCGACCTGGCAGAAGCCGCAGGCCCGGGTGCAACGTTGCCCATTGATCATGAACGTGGCGGTCCCATCGGCCCAACACTCGAAAATATTGGGGCAGCCCGCCTCTTCGCACACGGTGACCAAGTCCAACGAACCCATGACCTTCTTCAGGGACCTGAACTCAGGTCCCATACGGGCTTTGACTCTGAGGTGCTCCGGCTTTCGCACGGCAATCTCCATGCCCGACCCCACGCCGGCCGCAGCCAGCCGCCGGGCCAAGTGGACGGGCTGACCTGTTGCCGGCGGGGCCGCGGGCTTGGTAAAGGCGGTCAGGTCCGATGGTGCCACCCGCCACGCCACATCCTGGCGTTCTATCGGTTCGGCCCGGCCCCAGGCCTGCTTGGCCCGTTCCACCACGGCATCGACGACGTCGGCCATGGTGGTGCCCAGGCCCTCAGCGGCCATGGAGGTCACCGCCATATCGGACAGACCACAGGGCACGATGTGCTCGAACATTCCCATGTCCGGGTCCACATTGAGGGCGAAGCCGTGCATCGAGCGTCCCCGGCTCACCCTCGTACCAACGGCACAAATCTTGCGGCGGCGGTCCGAATCCGGATCAACCCATATCCCGGGAAAGCCTTCGATGCGCCCGCACGACCCCAACCCCAGGTCGAATAGGGCGTCGATGATCACCGACTCGATGGAATGCACATGGCCGGGCACCGATCGAGACGACATTGCGATGTCGAGAATGGGGTAACCCACCAACTGGCCGGGGCCATGATAGGTAACGTCGCCCCCCCGGTCCGCTCGCACCAGATCGGCCCCGACCGACGCCGGATCGACCAAAACGTGATCCAGGTCGGCCCGGGCGCCCAGCGTGTAGACGTGGGGGTGCTCCATGAGCAACAGCCACTCCTGACCCGGCCGTTTGAACAGACCGGCCTGCACCGCATGGGCATCGGAGTACCCGGCCCGGCCCAGCCAACGGACCCTGAGCACTCTGTTCTAAAGCTCCTGGTCCCAAGCTCGGGTTTCGAGCTCCTGGCGCAGCTTGACCAGGAAGGCCGATGCGTATGCGCCATCCACCGCCCGGTGGTCAAAGGACAGAGCCAGCACCCCGGTCGAGTGAATGGCGATTCCCTCGCTCCCGTCTTCCAGGTTGACCACCACGGGCCTACGCTTCACGCCGTCGGTGGACAGGATGCCGACCTGGGGTTGGTTGATGATCGGCACCGTTATCAGGGTCCCAAATGGTCCGGGATTGGTGATGGTGAACGTTCCTCCGGCGATGTCGTCGGCGGTGAGCTTGCGCGACCGGGCCCGACCGGCCAGATCGGCTACTTCCCGGGCCAGGGCCCGGAGCCGCAGACCGTCGGCGTGATGGATCACCGGGACGATGAGCCCTTCGAGGTCAAGATCGACGGCAATTCCGAGATGGAGATCCTTGTGCAATACCAGTGCGTCATCGCCCACGGAGGCGTTCAAGCGGGGGTAGCTCCTCAGTGCCTCGGCCGTAGCCATGGCGACAAAAGGCAGGTAGCTGAGGCCGAAGCCCTCCTCAGCCCGAAAGTCCCCCTGGTGGGTCCGGCGCACCCTTTCGACGTTCTCATAGTCCACCTCCATAGACACCAGGGTGTGGGCCGACGTGGCCTTGGAACGAACCATGTGCTCGGCCGTGCGCCGTCGGATATTGGAGAAGGGCACCACCTCGTCCCGCTCTCCCCCGGCGGGCATTCCGAAGCCTGGGCCTGGGCCTGGGCCTGGGCCTGGAGTCGAGGTGGGGGCTGGGGCTGGAGTCGAGGTGGGGGCTGGGGCGGCCTTGGCGTCGACAACGGCAAGCACATCGGCCCGGGTTATCCGTCCTCCGGTCCCCGATCCCGTTATGGAAGACGGGTCCAGCCTGTGTTCCGTGATGAGCCGACGAACCACCGGCGATAGGACGAGATCCTCGCTGCCAGCCTTCGCCGCACCGGTTGATCCCTGAGCACCGGGAGCTGGGGAGGCAGCGGGGGCCGGTGCAGGTGAGGGAGGGGCTTCGGCGGCAGGGGGGGCAACGGGGGCCTGGTCGGCGGGAGCCGGGGAAGCGGCCGGAGGGGCCTGGGCAGCGGGAGCCGGGGAAGCAGCGGGAGCCGGGGAAGCGGAGGGAGCTGGGGAAGCGGCGGGAGGGGCAGGGGCCGAGCCATTCTCCCCTGGGGCGGAATCCCCTGGGGCAGAATCCGAAATCACCGCCAGTTTCACCCCGACGTCGACCGTGTCACCTTCGGGCACCAGGATCTCAGACAGGAAGCCGGCCGCCGGGGAAGGGACCTCGGAGTCCACCTTGTCCGTGGACACCTCGAAGAGGACCTCGTCCTCCTCGACCCGCTCACCCACAGATTTGAGCCAACGTGTGATGGTGCCTTCGGTTACCGTCTCGCCCAATTGCGGCATCGTGATGTCGGGCATCAGCTGTGCAAACCCCTTCCGGTGAGGGCCAGCACCGCTTCGCCGAAGTTCTCGGACAACGTCGGGTGCGGTTGGATGAACTGGCCTACTTCGCTCGGGGTCGCCTCCCAGTTCACGGCCAGGTACCCCTGGCCCAACTGCTCGGTCACCCACGCCCCCACCATGTGAACGCCGAGGATCCGCCCGGCCTTGCCGTCGGGACCCTTCTCGGCGATGACCTTCACCAATCCCTCGGGTTCGCCCACGATCAGGGCCCTCCCATTGCCGATGGATCGGTGCTTGGACGTGACAACCTCGTAGCCGGCCTCCTTGGCCGCCTGCTCGCTCATCCCGGCAAAAGCGACCTCAGGATGGCAGTAGATACACCAGGGGACCTTGTTGTAGTCGACTGGGATCACCGCCTCGCCCAGGATCTGCTTGATCACCACGATGGCCTCTGCGAAGCCGACGTGGGCCAGTTGCGCGGTGGCCACGGCGTCGCCCACGGCCCATACTCCTTCGGCGCCCGTGGCCATGAAGCCGTCGGTCACCACGAAGCCCCGCTCGTCGAGCGCGACCCCACAGGACGGGTCGAGGAGACCCTCGGTACGGGGCCTTCGTCCCACCGAGACAACCACGGCGTCGACCGTGATCGATTCGCCGTCACCGAAGGAGACCACCGTTCCCGTCCCTGTCGGGGCATGACCCGACACGGATACTCCGGTGCGCACGGTGATGCCTCGGCCCTTGAACGACTTGGCGACGACGGCCACCACGTCCCGGTCGCAACCGGGCAGCAAGTCGGGCAGGGCTTCGAGCACGGTGACCTCGCTGCCCAGGTCGGCCATCATGGAGGCGAATTCGCAGCCGATGGCCCCACCACCTATGACCGCCACCGAGGCCGGGAGCTTCTCCAGGGCAAGCACCTCGTCCGAGGTCATGACCAACTTGGCGTCTATTTCGAAATTAGGGATGGTCCGGGGTATCGATCCGGGGGCCAGGATGACATGCCGGCCCACCAGCTCAGTGCCGTCGTCGACCCGGACCAGGTGATCGGGGGCGAGCGTTCCGGTGCCGATGTAAGTGGTCACCTTGCGGGCCTTTAGCAGGCCCTCTAGCCCCTTGTGCAGCTGGCCGACGACCTTGTTCTTGCGGGCCTGGCTGACGGAAAAGTCCACCTGGGGCTGGGAACTTTGGATGCCGAACTCCTTGGCCCCCGCCACGGTGCGAAAGACGGTGGCCGTCTCCAGGAACTCCTTGGCCGGGATGCAGCCGCGGTGCAGGCAAGTGCCGCCCACCTTTTCCTTCTCCACCACCGCCACCTTCAGGCCGGCTGCCGAACCGTACAGAGCGGCTGCGTAGCCGCCCGGGCCCCCACCGATTATCACCACATCGAACTGCTCGGCCACCAAAAACCACCTCCGACTGGACGCGACCAGCGTTCAGCCTAATGGGAGCTCAGCGGCCCTTGAACTCCGGGGCCCGACGTTCCAGGAATGAGCTCATGCCCTCGACAAAGTCCTTGGTGGCGAACAGGGGCAGCAACTGGAGATAGACCCGCTGGACGTGGGAGTCGAAGTCCTCGTCGGCCGCCATTCGCAGCATGCGCTTGGTGGCCCGCACGGCCAAGGGGGCGTTGCCGGCAATCTTGGCGGCCATCTCCATGGTGGTCTCCATCAACATGTCGTCGGGGACCATGTGGTTGATCAATCCCAGATCCAGGCAGGCCTTGGCCGACAGGGTCTCGCCCAAGAAGCAGATCTCGGCCGCCTTGGCATAGCCGATCAGGCGGGGCAACAACCAGCTGCCGCCGCTTTCGGGGAGGATGCCCCGGCGCACGAATGCGGGCGCCATCTTGGCCCCTTCGGCGGCGATGCGGATGTCGCAACCCAGAGCCAGGTCCATGCCGTAGCCGGCGGCCCCGCCGTTGACTGCGGCGATGGTGGGTGTGTCCAGGTTGTGCAGCACGGTAGGCGGGGCCCGCCGAAGGTCAAGCTCACCGGGGACCCCCAGGCCTGCACCCTCAGCATCCGACAGGCCCTGGCCCGACATCTGGTCCTTGAGATCCAGCCCGGCGCAAAAGCCCCGCCCCTCGCCGGTGATGACGATGACCCTCACCTCGCGGTCCTGGTCCGCCTCCACCAAACGATCGGCCAGAGCGTTGAGCATCGGTCCGGATATGGCGTTGAGTCGGTCGGGTCGGTTCAGCGTGAGAAGCGCCACCGCCCCCTTCTTCTCGTACTTGAGGTCGCTCATTTGTCGTACCTGTCTTTCGGGTTGTGCCGCTTTTGGGATGGTTGGGGGTCGAGGTTGGAGCTATCGCCTGTGGTGGACGACCATCTTGGCCAGGCCTTTGAGGCCGCCGGTGGGCTTGAAGTCCCGGGCCGCCTCGGA
>JBOGIG010000078.1:0-16731 GCA_050742455.1 Acidimicrobiales bacterium | reverse complement strand
CCGTCATCGTGGGACTGGTGCTCACCGCGCTGACCCTGGGACTCGGGGTCCTGGCCTACGGCGTGACCTTCCCAGGCCGTTACCTCGGTCTGGTGGTGATGATCGCCGCCGGTTCTTTCTGCTTCAGTGCGCTGGGGGTGGCCATATCGACATTCGTGCCCAACGAGGACGCCGGGCCCGCCATCATCAACTTCGTCATCTTCCCCCTGCTTTTCATCTCGGGAACCTTCGGCCGGATCCAACCCGGGTCCGGCCTCGAACGCCTGGCTTCGATATTTCCCATCCAGCACCTCAACACCGAGGCGATCGCCGTGATGAATCCCCATGCCCCCGGCACCGGCATCCTCGCCACCCAGGTGGGAATTCTGCTGTTGTGGGGAGCGATCGGGATCGTGGTGTCAGTCAGGCGATTCCGCTGGGAACCCCGGACCCACACCTGAAGCTTCGTCCCGGGACCCTGGGCTCGCCGTCGGGATTCCTGCAATCCTGGCCGCCGAGCGAAGTTCTCGATCGAAGACAACCATCACCTCTGCACCCACCCTCAGGGCCGTGGCAAGATGGATTGCGTCACCAGAACGAAGCCGGCCCGGCAAGAGGGGGCCCGTAGTGAGGTCCCCACGCTCCAAGTCGATAAGGGCGATGCGGGAGAGCACATCGCTCACCACATCGGCACAGGCTTGGTCAGGATGCCTGTTGGCGGCACATCGCAACTCGGTGTGCAAAAGCCACGACGCCACCAGTCTGTGGCCGGCCTTCGTGAGCACATCAAGCTGTTGCGTCAATGCCTCGGACTCGAACTCTTCGAAGACAAGCTTGGCCGCAGCCGAGGTATCCACATAGGCGATCATCGATCGCCCCTGACGTCGGAAATTATCTCCGCCGTGCTCTGCGCGGACTTGATTCGATGAATCTCGCGAAAGTCGGTCGCGGATTCGGCAGGAAGCCTTACCTTGCCGGCCACAACCAACCTTTCGAACGTGGAAAGAGCCGGTGGTACCAGTACCGCCGCCAGCTCGCCATGGTTGGTAACTTCGATGATCTCGCCCGCAGCAACGTCACGCAGCACGTCTGAGCTGTGGTTTCTCAGTTCCCGGTGGTTGATGGTTCGCGTCATATTCGCTCCGGCCATGGCATTGCTAGTCGCGTAGCAATTGTAGCAAATGCTCCAAACGGACCCGGCCGAAGAGACCTCGTTCGCCTTCGTCGGTCGGACCGACCCATGATCGCGTCGCCACGGGCAGGTTGCCCTTGGCGTAGGCCCGGATCAGGTCGGCCTCGGCCGCCGAACCGTTGACCATGCGGGCGACGTCAAGATGGGACCGCCGGAACTCCCGGCCGTGGCCGGCTGAGTCAGGGTGATACCTCCAGGCCAGGATGTGGGCTGCCTCGTGGGCCAACATATGGGCATGGTCGTGACCAGGGGCCACCCGAATGGTCGGGGTGTCGGCTTCGTTCACGGCCAACGACGACCGCGAATCGGCCCGGGTCGGAACCACCGACGGAGCGATACCACAAACGTTGTTCCACCACGGATGGGCGAACAGGGCCCGGGCCAACTGCAATAGGAGGCCGGGGCCAAGGGGCTCGGTGTACAGGGTGTGCTCGAAGGCCTCCTCCTCGGCCCGGTAGACCCTTGCCCGATCGGAATCCCGCACCACATCAATGCCGCTCCCGCCCCCGAAGTGTGCCGCTTCATCCCCGCTCACGGGGCATCGCAGGTCACGGCGTGGCCCGGCCCAACCTAGGCGCCCAGGGCGCGAGCGGGCCGGCCCACGCGGCGATGGTTCAGGTCTGCCCTGCTTGCATCGGACCGTCCGGCGGTAAAGCCGTCAATCGACACCGATATCGTCTGGGATCGTCCCAGGCGGGGATAGGCCGAGCGCACCCAGTCATCGACCCTGGCCGAACGGTCTGCCAGGACCAAGGCCACGGTCGGCGACCCGGAATCCTTCGGTCCATTCCAGCCACTCTCGGGGCGTGCCGACGCCCCGAATCCGGCGACCGAGCCCGAATCGCTTGGATGTCGCCTGGCCTCGGCCTCGGCCTCGGCCAGGTCATTGGCCGTCTTCAGCCGCTCACTGATGCCCTCGGCAAATCCGACCAGGTAGTTGCGCCGCACGGTGACCGAGGACGTTCGACCTCGGGGAACCACCCTCGATGCTCCCAAAGTGGCCTGGACCAGGAGCGAGGTGTAGAGGATCTCGGTTGCCCGGGTATCGCCGAGGTGGCCTATGACAAAGGCGATACGGCCCTCCCACCCAGTCATGGTCAGGACCCGACACGACTGGGACTCGGCACACACGCTCAGCAGGCTGAGGCGGGCAAGGACATACGGCCCCTTCCCCATCTCGATGCGGTGCTCGACAATGGGCTCGGATCCATTAGATGACATCCCGGGCGACGTTGCCTCCAGCATGGCCTGGGTGATGCGGTAGCGGGCCATCAGTTCGGCCGCCTTGGCCACCAGGGCCTCGGCTTCCTCCGGGAACGCAGTTGACTCGGCCTTGTCCAGCAGGGCTCGCACCTTGAGGGTCGGAAGTGGGGAATCCTTCATTTGGACGAGCCTACGTTGGGGTTGTGACCACACTTGGTGACCCCGGCCATTCCACTCGGCGACCCCGGCCATCCCACTCGGTTACCCTGGCCATCCCACTTGGTGACCCCGGCCATCGCACTCGGCCATCAGGAGACACCGCCGCCATCGGGGCCGCGTCGAGGGTGGATCGCCCCATCTGAATCGCGGAGCGACGGGGCTCCCCGACCGGTGCGCAGGGCGATGATCTCGGCACATATCGACACAGCGGTCTCCTGGGGCGTGCGTGACCCTATGTCCAAGCCGATGGGACTCATCACCCGATCAAGTTGGGCCTGAGTCATCCCTGCCTCCAAGAGCCGGCGAGTCCGGTCGTCATGGGTGCGGCGCGAGCCCATAGCCCCGACATAGCCCGCTCGGGTGGCCAGCGCCGAGGTGATGGCCGGCACGTCGAACTTGGGATCGTGGGTAAGGACGCAGATGGCATCCCGAGCCTCCAGGCTGGGGCCCACCTCGGCCAGATGGCGATCGGGCCAGTCCACTACCACCTCGTCGGCCATGGGGAACCGGGCCCGGGTGGCGAACACTGGGCGGGCGTCGCACACCGTGACCCGGTATCCCAGAAGCTTGGCCGCCGATGCCAATGCGGCGGTGAAGTCCACGGCCCCGAAGATGATCATCCGGGGCGGAGGGGCAAAGGCCTGCACCATGACCGTCACTTCGTCCTGACGGGCCTGCCCATTCGGACCGTAGTTGCGCGTCGAGCTGATGGCTCCCGCCACCGCCCCCAGGCAGTCCCGCATCACTACCCGATCCAGGTTGGGGTCGCCCAGCGAGCCCATGGCCTCCTGGTCCGGTCGGACCAACAGCCTGGCCCCGAGCGTAGGGCCGGATTCCCCCGCCGGGCCGGCCGGCGGCAAAGCTCCGGGCTGGGGGTCGGCCGGCGGGGGGTCGGAGCCGGGTCCGGGCTGGGGGTTGGGCCCGGGCTGGGAGTCGGGTCCGGGCTGGGAGTCGGGTCCGTCATCGGGGTCCCGGGGAACCCTGACCCCGATGACGGTGGCAAGGGCAACGGGCTCCTCGGCGCGCAACGCATCGCGCAGCACCTCGTACAGGCTCACCAGTCCAACTGCTCCACCAGCACCCGCACCGTCCCGCCGCAAGTCAAGCCCACGGCGAAGGCCTCGTCATCGGAGTACCCAAAGCTGCACAGGCGCGGTGGTTCCGAGCCCCCCAGTATGTCCAGAGCCACCTGGACGACAGCCCCCTCCACGCACCCACCCGAAACAGAGCCGGCCACCTCGCCATCCTCGCTAACAGCCATGACCGCACCCGGTTCCCGGGGCGACGAGCCTTCGACCCCCACCACCCGGGCCAGGGCCACCCGGCGCCCGGCCGAGCGCCACCGGTCGATGTCGTCGAGAACCTCGATCATCGGGCGATCACCTCCACCAGCGACTCCAGTGAATCCAGGCAATGCCCTTCCACAAAGTCGTCCACGTGCCCCAGGGCGGCCGCCATCCCCCGGGCCAGAGGGGCGTAGCCGGGCGACGCCTTTAGCGGGTTCACCCACACCACCCGGGAGGCAACCAGACCGAGCCGACCCATTTCGTCGGCCAGGAGTTGGGGATCACCCCGGTCCCAGCCATCGGACAGGATCACCACCACTGCGCCCCGGGCCATGCCCCGTATCCCATGGGTGTCATTGAACTCCTTGATCCCGGCGCCCAGGCGTGTGCCCCCCGACCAATCGGGAATCTCGGCCATGGCAAAGGACATGGCCAGGTCGGGATCTTTCCAGCGCAAGGCCCGAGTGAGACGGGTAAGGCGGGTCCCCAAGGCGAAGGCTTCGACCGCGGTGGCGCCCGCGACCCCGCCGCGTCCCGCCACGGCGGCGTGGATGAACCGCATCAGGGCCCGGGCGTATGGCTCCATGGACCCGCTCACATCGAGCAGGATGACTACCCGACGGGGACGGCTGGCTTGGTAACGCCAGACCCGTCGCACCTGCTCGCCTCCGGTGGCCATCCGGGCCCGCAGTTCCCGGCGCACATCGGGGCGCCCCTTGCGACTGCCGGTTCGAGCCTGGCGCGCCGACCGACGGAGGGGACCGACCAGTCGCATCCGGGCCATGAGGCGATAGGCCTCAGCCATTTCGACAGGCGAGTATGCGGCGAAGTCCTTGCGCCGGAGGATCTCGGTAGGACTGTAGCGAACGGCCAGGGCCGGGCCCGGGACGTCGGGCAATCCCGATCCGGCCTCGACGGCGGACTCTTCATCGTCAGCGTCGTCCTCGAGCTGCACGCTCACCGGATCGGGGGGCGCCGGAGGCAGGGTCCCTACCGCCTGCTCCCAGAAGGACCCGAAGGCCCGGTCATAGGCTGCGACGTCCTCGGCTCGCACGACCAGGGTGGCCCTCCCGGCCCAGTACACCCCGTCCCGGGAGCCCAGGCCGACGGCGTCCAGGGCACGGGTGTAGGTAAGGACCGCACTCACCGGGACGTCGAGGCCGACCGAGCGCAGGGCCATGGCAAACCGGGAACCCAACTGGGCGCCGGACAGCGAAGGGTCATGACCCGATCGGGAGTCTGCCGGGCGACCGGAGAGGCCGGAGTCGGAGGGGCCGGGATCTGCCGGGCGGCCGGGGTCTGCCGGGAAGCCAGAGGGGCCGGAGTCAGGACTCACCGGCTGCGCAGGAGCGATCGCCCCACCAGGTCGCCCAGGCCGGCGGCCCGGACCCTCTCGGCGTCCTCCCGGTACTTGACCACCGTGCCCAGGGTAAGGTCCAACGCCCCCTCGTCCACCTCCGCACGTCCCAGCGTCCACAGGGCATGTGCCCAGTCGATGGTCTCGGCCACCCCCGGTGGCTTGTACAGGCCCATGGCGCGTACCTCTTCCACGGCCGCGGCCACCTGGCGGGCCAATGACTCGGAAACCTCGGGGGCCCGCAGGCGGATGATTTCGACTTCCCGCTCGAAGCTCGGATGCTCGACCCAGTGGTACAGGCAGCGGCGCTTGAGAGCATCGTGGACGTCACGGGTCCTATTGGAGGTTATGACCACCACCGGCGCGACTTCGGCGCGAAATGTCCCCAATTCCGGCACCGTCACCGAGTAATCCGACAGCAGCTCCAAGAGGAAGGCCTCGAACTCATCGTCGGCCCGATCGATCTCGTCGACCAGAAGAACGCGGGGGGCTTCGTCTGGCGTTCGTGGGGCAATTGCCGACAGCAAGGGGCGGCGGATCAAGAAGCGCTCGGAGTAGATCTCGTCCTCGACGTCGGCCGTCACCTCGCCACCGGCACCGGCACCGGCACCGCCACCGCCACCGGCGGGCCGGGATTCGGCTGCCCTGAGGTGAAGCAACTGGCGGGAGTAGTCCCATTCGTAGACGGCCTGGGCCACGTCGATCCCCTCGTAGCACTGGAGGCGGACCAGCTCACCTCCCGTCCAGCGAGACAGGACCTTGGCCACTTCGGTCTTGCCCACCCCGGCCTCGCCCTCCAAGAAGAGCGGGCGGCGCAGGGCCAGGGCCAAGAAGATCACCGTGGCAAGGCCCTCGTCGGCCAGGTACTCATTGTCGGCCAGCCCCGCCGCCACCGACGCGGGGCTCAGCCCCGGGCCGGCCCCGGTTCCGGCGCCACGGGCGTCCCCGGTTCCAGGGCCGTCCCCGGTTCGGGCGCCAGGGGCTTCCCCGGTTCGGATACCATCCTCGGTTCCGGTCAGGGACCTACCTCCTCCAGCGCCCTTCGGACCAGGACCCGGGCCAGGTGGCGACGGTAGTCCGCCGAGGCATTGCCGTCCTCGGGTGGGTCGAGACCGTCATCGGCCAGCTGGGCCGCGTCGGTTAATGAAGCCCCCGAAGCCAGGGCTTCCTCGGTGGCCCGGGCCCGCACCGGCACCGTGGCCATGTTGACCAGGGCCACGCCGATCCCCCCGTTGCGGCGGGCTGCCACCGCCCCGACGATCGCCCAGTCCTGGGCTCGCCGGTTGAACTTGTGGAACGAGCCCGACGCCGCCTGGGGAAGGCGGACCTCTATAAGCATTTCGTCGGGGGCCAGTGCGGTCTCCAAGAAGCCGACAAAGAAGTCGTCGGCGGCTATTTCCCGTGTGCCCTGAGGGCCTTGGGCCACCAGAGTCCCGCCGAGTGCCAGGACCACCGCCGGCAAGTCTGAGGCCGAGTCGCCGTGGGCCAGGGATCCCCCGATTGTTCCCCGGTGGCGCACCTGGGGATCGCCGATAGATCCCGCCACCCGAGCCACTACCGGAGCTGATTGGGCCAGCACCGGAGAGGTCTGTAGATCCTGGTGCCGGGTCCCGGCACCGATAGCCACGTGTCGGTCGCCCTGGCGCACGTAGGACAGCTCGGCCAGGCGCCCCACGTCGATGAGGACCGAAGGGGTGGCCAGGCGCAGCTTCATCAGAGGCAACAACGAATGACCGCCGGCCAGGAGCTTGGCCTCCTCGCCGTGCTGGGCCAAAAGGGATACAGCCTCGTCGGCCGATCCGGCGCGCACGTAATCAAAAGCGGCGGGGATCATCGGGCCGCCCTCATCGTGCCCGCGGCAGCCAGGGCGGAAGCGACGATGTTGTGATACCCGGTGCAGCGGCACAGGTTTCCTTCCAGGCCCTGGCGCACGTCATCCTCGGTGGGGTCGGGATTCTCAGCCAGCAAGGACGTGAGGGCCATGACCATTCCCGGGGTGCAGTACCCGCACTGGAGTCCGTGGTTCTGACGAAATGCCTCCTGGACCGGCGACATGACATCCCCATTGGCCAAGCCTTCGATGGTGGTCACCTCACGGCCCTCGACCTGGACGGCCAGAGCCGTGCAGGACTTCACCGATTCACCGTCGATCAGAACGGTGCAGGCCCCGCACGAAGTGGTATCGCATCCGACATTGGTACCAGTCAACCGCAGGTGCTCCCGCAGGTACTGCACGAGCAGCATGCGGGGCTCGATCTCGCTACTCCGCTCCACCCCGTTGACCTTCATGGTCACTTTCACCGGTCCCGCCCTCCTGATGTCATCGCGTTGGATGTGCCTGACGTAGTCGCATTGGATGTGCGGGACCCACCCGCTCGTGGTCCTCCGCCCTGTCCCCCCGCCCCGGAAGGGGCCGCCTCGGCGATGGCCTCCCACACTCGCCTGGGCGAGGCGGGCATGTCCAGGTGGCGCACCCCCAGGTGAGAGAGCGCATCGATAACAGCATTCTGCACCGCCGGGGTCGAACCGATCGTCCCCGATTCACCTATGCCCTTGGCACCCAGCTCGTTGAGCGGGGTGGGTGTCTCCATGTGGATGGTCTCGAAGCTCGGGAGCTCACTAGCCGAAATGAACGCATAGTCGGCGAAGTTGGCTGTCACCGGATTGCCCTCGGCGTCATAGCAGAACTCCTCCATCAGTGCCTGGGCCGCCCCCTGAGCCAAGCCACCGTGAACCTGGCCTTCGGCCAGCAGGGGATTGAGGATCTTGCCGGCGTCATCGGCCGCCACCAGGCGCAGGAGCCGGACCAATCCGGTCTCGGTGTCAACCTCCACCACGGCCAGATGGGCGCCGAAGGGGAACGTCGCCCCGGGCGAGGCGTAGTCGACCTCGACCGCCAGGCCACCGCCGGAGCCGGCCCCGGCTGCTTCCGCTCCGCCACCCGGCCCGGCGGTGGCACCGGCTGCGGCAGTGGCACCGGCTGCGGCTGCGGCAGTGGCATCGGCTGCGGCAGTGGCACCGGCTGCGGCGGTGGCCAGTTCGGCCCAGGTCTTGGCCGAGGTCGGGGATCCGGCCACGTGGAATGCCATGCCTATCGGGTCGAGCACGATGTCGGCCGGGTCGGCCTCCAGCAGATCGGCGGCCAGGTTGGTGGCCTTTTCGATCAGATCCGTGGTGGCCTTGTTGACCGCCACCCCGCCCATCTGTAGTGAACGGGATCCAAATGTGCCCACGCCCCGCGGGACGATGTCGGTATCGCCGTGGATCACATCGATGTCCTCGATCGGGATGCCCATGCGATCGCTGACCAACATGGCCCACGCCGTCACATGGCCTTGGCCGTGCGGTGACGTCCCGGTACGAACCAGGACCTTGCCCGAGGGCAGGACCTCGACCGAGCCGAACTCACTGCCGGGAATTCCGTTGGTTATCTCGACGTACACGGACAGCCCGATACCAAGCTGGAGTACGGCCCCCTCGGCACGGCGGCGGGCCTGCTCCTTGCGCAATCCCTTGTAGTCGGCGGCTTCGAGCGTCAGGTCCAGGGCCCGTTCGTAGTCACCGGAGTCATAGACCGTTCCGGTCGGGGTGGTATAGGGGAAGTCCCCTGCCCCGATGAGATTGCGCCGGCGGATATCGACCGGGTCCATGTCGATCTCGGCCGCAAACATGTCCATGGCCCTCTCGATGGCGGCCGCAGCCTCGGGCCGACCGGCGCCCCGATAGGCCACCAGCGGGGTGGTGTTGGTGGCGAAGGCCCGAAAGTTCAACTCGGCCTTAGGGATCTTGTACACGCCGCTGGTCATGACCCTGGTCATGTAGGGCAGGAAGGCCCCGATGGCCGGATAGGCCCCGGCGTCCTGGGTCGACGTGACGCGATAGGCGCTGATGGTGCCGTCGCGCGAGCCACCTATTTCGACGTCTTGGATCTGTGCTCGACCGTGACCGAGACCCAGCATCGACTCGGACCTGGTTTCCACCCACCGAGCCGGGCGGCCCACCTTGCGGGCGATCCAGGGGACGAACAACTCCTCGGGGTAGCGCCCCATCTTGGCCCCGAACCCACCCCCCACATCGGGGGCGATGACGTGGACCGCTCCTGCCTCCAAGGCGAACATGGTCACGAGCGTGTCCCGCACGGCGTGGGGGGCCTGGGTGCTCGCCCAGTGGGTGAGGCGCCCGTCATCCTCCCAGCGCGACGCCGCCGCTCGAACTTCAAGGGGACATGGGGCCACCCTTTGGTTGCGGAATCGGTGGCGCAACACCACCTCGCAGCCGTCGAAGAGCGACTCGTCATAGCCAAAATTCATCTCGACGGCCATGCCATCGGGAACATCGGCGAACAGAGGGACCGCCACAGGGCCGGCCGCGGCGACCTCGACATCGACGGTCACAGGGAGCGGGTCGTAATCGATCTGGACCATCTCGGCTGCGTCCACGCCCTGGGCCCGGGTCTCGGACACCACGGCCGCCACCATGTCCCCCACGAAGCGGACCACCCCGTCGGCCAGGAACGGTCGGGCCATGGCTGCATTGATGAGGGGGAGCTCGGGGGCCAGCGGCGCAAGATCGACGTCGGCTGCGGTGTAAACGTCGACGATGCCCGGGGCTTGGCGTGCCTCTTCCACATCGATGCCCACTATCCGGGCATGGGCCATGGTCGAGCGCACGTAGGTCACGTACACGGCGCCTTCGAGGTCGAGATCATCGACGTAGACGCCCCCGGTGGTGAGGAACTTGGGATCTTCCTTGCGTAGAACACGATTGCCCAGAATGCTCAAGGTCTGATTCTCCCCGCCGCTCGATGATCGCTGCATCGCCACCTTATCGACACCCGGTCCCCCCTGTCCCCCGGGTCCCCCTGTCCCGCGGGCCCGGCCCCCGGTCCCCCGGGCTCCTGTCTCCCGGGCCGTCGTGTCCCACAGGGTCCCCCGGGTCCCCCGGGCCCACCCCGGGATCAGAACCAGGACGTGAAGGTGTGCAGGGCGCGGGAGAACACGCCCCCGTGATGGACGGCAGTGCTCGTAGCCGGGCGAGCAGCAGGGCTCGACGAGTTGGCGTGCGGACCGTCGGTGTTGTGGTTGCCCGGAGCACCGACCCCCGAGCCTCCAGTGGTTCCCGGGCCGGCGCTGGGTTCGACGCCCAAGGGGAGCTCGGGGGCTGCGGTTCCGGGCAGGGCGTTTGCCCCCGGTGGGGTGGCGACTGCGGGCAGCAGGGCGTAGGCCTCCTGGCCTGGTGGGACCAGACCGTAGTCCGCCCGGGCCAGCTTCTCTACGGCCGATACCGTATTGAGCCGGGCCACCTCCGAAGCCAAGGCCTTGTTCTGCGCATTCAGGCTGGACAGGGCGGCAGAGGTTCGGGCCAGGTTGGTGCGCTGGTTGAGGTAGGTCCTGGTCGGGAAGACGAACACGAACAGAACGGCCAGGGCTATGGCCGCCGAGCCGCAGAACCATATGGCCCGACGGATCGGATGATCCCGACGGGCTGGATGGTCCCGACGGGCAGGTGGCCGGGTCCCAGATGGACGCCTGGCTGGCTGGGTGGGTGGCCTACCGGGCACGGCCCGGCCCTCGGTCGATGCTCACCTTGGGAGATAACGCGGACCATCCTAAGAACTCGGCCGACTCGCCCAGGTCCTCCTCGATTCGCAGGAGCTGGTTGTACTTGGCCACCCGATCCGATCGGGCCGGGGCTCCGGCCTTGATCTGACCGCAGTTGGTGGCCACGGCCAGGTCCGCGATCGTGGCATCCTCGGTCTCACCCGAGCGGTGCGACATCACCGACCCGTAGGAAGCGCGGGTGGCCAGCGCTATGGCGTCCAAGGTCTCGGTAAGCGTCCCGATCTGGTTGGGCTTGATGAGGATCGCGTTGGCCACCCCCGAACCGATGCCGCGCTCCAGTCGCTCGACGTTGGTGACGAACACATCGTCTCCCACCAGTTGGACCCGATCCCCCAGTGCCGCGGTGAGCATGGCCCAACCGTCCCAGTCGTCCTCGGCCATGCCGTCCTCGACCGACGCAATGGGGTAGCGGCCGCACAGGTCCACCCAGTAGGCCACCATTTCGTCGGGTCCCAGGCGACGGCCCTCACCGTCCAGGTGGTAGTAGCCGTCCCGGTAGAACTCGGTCGCCGCGGGGTCCACGGCGATGGCCATGTCATCTCCGGGCACCAGACCGGCGGCCTCGATGGCCTCGACCAGAAGGCGAACGGCGTCCTCGTTTGCTCGCAGGTCAGGGGCGAACCCTCCCTCATCACCTACGGCGCTCGACAGGTGGCGATCAGCCAGGATGGCCTTGAGGCGATGGTAGGTCTCTGCACCCCATTGCAGAGCCTCGGAAAATGAGGCCGCACCCAGGGGGAAGAGCATGAATTCCTGGAGGTCCACGTTGTTGTCGGCGTGGGCCCCTCCGTTGAGCACGTTCATCATGGGCACCGGCAGGACATGGGCATTGGCCCCGCCGACATAGCGATACAAGCCCAAGCCGAACTCGGCGGCGGCGGCGTGGGCCACGGCCAGCGACACGCCCAGGATGGCGTTGGCCCCCAACCCCGACTTGGTGTCGGTGCCGTCGGCGTCGATGAGAGCCTGGTCCACCAGTCGCTGATCCAAGGCGTCCAAGCCGCCCACCGCGTCGGCCAATTCCCCGTTGGCATGGCCCACCGCACCGAGCACCCCCTTGCCCGAGTACCTGGTCCCACCATCACGCAGCTCGGTGGCCTCGAAGGCCCCGGTGGAGGCGCCCGAGGGCACGATGGCTCGCCCGCACGAGCCCGACTCGAGCAACGCGGTTACCTCGACTGTGGGATTGCCCCTGGAGTCGAGCACCTCCCGGGCGTGGATTTTGGCGATTGCGCTCATGCGGACCTGTTGCTTGTGTGGTTTATGTTGTAGAAGTTATCAACTGTACACACCTGAGCACTGTTATCAGGGGCCACCCGGGTCGTCGAGGTCGCCGAAGTCGTCGAGGTCGTCCAGGTCGCCGAGGTCGCCAGGCCGGGGCGCGGTGATGGGCGGGCCGTCGGGGCTCCACCGTCGGGCCTTGTCCTTGGAGTAGGGATACCAGCGGCCATCCCGACCGAGACGCAGCTGGCGCTCACCCTTGGTCACCCGGTTGTGACGGACCACTGCCCCCGAACCGAGGATGCCACGCCCGGGGGCGAGGGCGGCGGCTTCGGGGTCCCAGTGATCCTTGAGCACCGCCAGTCCCTCCCGGCCACCGTGGCGAAAGGCGACGGCCCGGCGCACCAACTCCTTTTCGGGTACCCCCGCCTGGCGGGCCAACCGGACCAAGCCCGAAGAATCGGGAGGACCGTCGGGCCCGGCCAGTCGGGACGCGGCCCGCCGAGCCAGGTCTTCGGATGCGTCGAGCTCAAGGCCGCTCGATACGGGCCCCCGGGCCAGGGCCAGGGCCAGGGCCCGGCCGGCGGCATCGGCGGCCAAAGCCCGCAGGACCGACAGGTCGACCCCGCAGTCGGGGGGCGGATCGGCCGCCAGCACCGATGGCGGGCCTGGGCGGCGCGGGGGTGGGGGGACGGGGGGAACCGGCCCGGCGGTCCTGGACCAGGCCTCTCGAACCAGAACGCCCTCATCGACCCCCTCGACCCCCTCGGCTACAGCCCCGATCGCCGCTGAGGGCGGGGCTTCGAGTCGGCGGCGGGAACGCAGACCGGCGAGCACCTCGGGGCGTCCGAGACCACGAAGGAGGAGCAGCCCAAAGGGGTCGGAATCGAGTTCGTCGGCAACCAGGTAGCACACCGCGGCGGAGTGCTTGCAGGGGTCGGCCCAGTCCGGACACGAACAGCGGGGCTGGAGCTCGCCGGGTCCGGGAAGCAGGTCAAGGCCGACCGAGGCGATGTCATCAGCCACTTCGGGGGGCAGCTCACCGTCGAGCAGGGCGGCGGTATGGCCTATCTCGGTCGAGAGGGCATCGAGCAACCGCTCCCAATCGGATTGGTCGAAGGTCCGGACTCTGACCTTTACCGAATACGGCGTGCGGCGTGAGCCCTGAACCTCGGCCGATATCTCACCCGAGGCCAGGGTGAGAGCGCCCACCGCCCCCGAGCGGGCGTAGGTCCGGCCCCGGGGAAGGCGGTTGGGGTCGAGCTGGGCACGCTGTTCGAGGGCCTCGACCCATGCCTTGCCCCACCACGAGGCGCCGAAGGGACGCCGACCGGGTCGGCGGGGACCCGGCCCGGGTAGGCGCGCCTTGTGCTCGTAGAAGTCGCCGGGGTAGGTGGGCGGGCTCATGTACCGCTGCCCAGCCGCACCAGGTCGGCCAGCTCCTCGTTGCTGAGCCTGCCGATCCAACCCTCACCGGCCCCGCCCACAACCGCCTCGGACAGCGAGCGCTTGCGTTCGATCAGTTCGGCAATGTGATCTTCAAGGGTTCCCTCGGCCATAAGGCGATGGACCTGCACGGGCCGGTCCTGGCCGATGCGGTGGGCCCGGTCGGTGGCCTGATCCTCGACTGCCGGATTCCACCAACGGTCGTAGTGCACCACGTGGGTGGCCCGGGTCAGGTTCAGTCCGACGCCCCCGGCTTTGAGGGAGAGGAGCATCACCGGGGCACGGCCGGCCTGGAACTCGTCAACTATCCCCATGCGGGCTTTGGCCCCGACCTTGCCGTGAAGGAAGAGGGTGGACACCCCCAGGTGTTCGAGACGGGCCTCCACCAGCGAGAGACACTCTACGAACTGGCTGAAGACCAGGACCGACTCGCCCTCCGACACTATGACGTCGACAAGCTCTTCGAGGGCGGCCAGCTTGCCAGAGCGGCCCGCCAGAGGCCCGGGCTGGTGGAGGTACTGGGCCGGGTGATTGCAGATCTGCTTGAGCACGGTGAGCAGGCGCAGCACCAGTCCCTGGCGGGCAATGCCGTCCTTGGCGGCGATAACGGCCAGCGCCTCGCGCACCTCGGCCTCGTAAAGCGTCGTCTGCTCCTGGGTGAGTGGAACGGGCACGTCGGTCACTGTCCGGGGCGGAAGGTCGGGGGCCACCCCGGGGTCACTCTTCTTGCGGCGCAGGAGGAACGGTCTGATCGTGCCCGCCAATCGATCGGTGACGGCCGGATCCCGGTTGCGCTCGATCGGTGAGGCCACCGTGCGCACGAAGCGGTCCAGCGGACCCAAAAGACCCGGGGTGGTCCAATCCAGGATCGACCACAGCTCACTCAGCCTGTTTTCCACCGGGGTGCCGGTGAGGGCAATGCGGGCAGGGCCGCCTATGGTGCGCAGGGCTCGGGCCGTGGCGGTCTCAGGGTTCTTGGCATGCTGAGCCTCGTCGGCCACCACCAGGGAAAATCCGGCCTGGGCCAGTCCTTGGGCCTCCGTGCGGGCCACGCCGTAGCTGGTGACGACGATCTCGGAGGGGACGAGGCCGTCCAGGCTGCGCCCCGGGCCGTGGTGGCGCCTGACCGAAGCGGCGGGGGCAAAGCGCCTCACCTCGCGCTCCCAGTTTCCCAGTAGGGAGGTCGGACAGATCACCAGCGTCGGGCCCATTCCCGCGGCTGCGCGGTGAAGATGAACGGCGATGACCTGCAGGGTCTTGCCCAGACCCATGTCGTCAGCCAGGCAGGCCCCCAGTCCGGACTGGGACATGGCGCAGAGCCACGTGACGCCACGAACCTGATAGGGCCGTAGCTCGACGTCGGGCGCCAGACCCGGGGGATCCCCGAGCTCGGCTCCGGGGTCACCGGTCAGTGCCGAGAGGCGGGCGGCGAGGTCGGCCAGCGGGCCTTCGGCCACGATCTCGATCGCCTCACCATCGAGATCCACGGTGCCGCCCAGCACGGCGCCGAGAGCCTCGGCTGCGCTCAAGCGTCGGCTGCGTCGGGCCTTGAGCCGTTCGAGAAGGGCCGGATCGGCGGCCACCCACCGGCCCCGCAATCGAACCAGCCCCCGCTTGGCCTCGGCCAGCTGGTCGACCTCTTCCTCTGACAGCAGCTCTCCGTAAAGGGTGGCCTGCCAGCGAAACTCGACCAGGGTATCCAGACCGAACCCTGCTTGGACCACCACTCCCGGGGCGGCCACGACCGAGGCACGCAGCTTGAGACCATCGGAGAGGATCTCCGATGGCCACAGCACTTCTACCCCCGAACCCTGGAGGAGGCCGGCCCCGTCGGTGAGCAACTCGCCCAGAAGATCCTCATCGAGATCGAGGCCGGTGGGGGCCCGCTGGTGGAGCAGGGCCTGGAGAGGGGCCCAGGCCCGCGACGCTCGACGGAGAGAGCGCATGAGATCTATTTCGGCGTCGTGGCCGAAGCGGGCCACGACCGCGGCCGGTGAGTGGTACAGGTCGGCGGCGTCGACGACCAGACTCGACTCGGCCCGGCTGGTGAGCTGGATCACGGCCCGGGCCAGGGGGACCGGCTGACCGGGCAGGTCCAGGTCCGCATCGAATCCGCCAGTGTCTAGCTCGGTGGAAACAGGGCCGAGCTCCACCCGAAGGGCCACGTAGGCCCCCGACTCGCCGGCCAGGCCGGCCCCGGCATCGACCAGCCAGGGCCGCAGATGCTCTACGGCGACGGGCGCGGTGGCAGCGAAGGGGACGGCGGATTGCTCCCCCTCGACGGCTAGGACAGTCGGGGATGCGGTCGGGGAGACGGCCGGCCCGCCGGCGGGGGATACGGTCGGGGAACGCCCACCCACCTCCATCGGCGCCGCCGCCGTTCGGGGAAGGGTGTCGGCCAATGCATCCCAGGCTGCCTGGATGAGGACGGCGGGGGACCCAAGGCGCATGGGCGAGGACCCCTCGATGCCGAGCGCATGGGCCTCGGGGGGGAAGGCGCCGGCCAGCTCAGCAAGGAAGCCTCGCTCGGACGGGTCGAGCGGCCCGGCTCGCCAGGCGTCCCACCCGGATGCGGTCACCGTCGGATAGAGCCGGCCCCGGGCGATGAGACCCAACCCCATGGCGAAGGCCGCTGACCAGACGGCGGCTCCTGGGATTGCGGGGTCGAGATCGGCCAAGAGGGCGAGGGCGTCTGACACCGGGACCCTGCGGGCCGCAACCTTCCGCCGTCGCCAGGCGTTGCCCGAGGCCGATGGCGCGACGATCTCGACCCGTTCGGGCAACAGTCGATTGCCGATGTTGCGCCTCCCGGATCGGTCGTAGACGACGATGGCGCCTAGGCGGGGAGGATCCGAGGGCACGAACGTGACGGCATGGTTGAGGCCCAGAGAGTCCCGCAGGGCGGAGATGTCATCCTCAGTGCGGGGAGCGGTCATCGACATGGCCATTAGCGCCAAGGTAGTGGACCCCGGATTAATCGACCGAAAGCGCGGTGGCACCGGTAACCGCACCGTGCGGGAGATTTCCACTGAAATACCACTCGTTCCCAACGAGGGCCTCCCCGACAACTGTGTCGCTTCGTTCGACGACCTCCAGAACGTTCTGCGTCGGGATCTCAGCGCCAAAGCCGGTCAACTTGAACCGTCGGACCGAAACCGGATATGTCTGGCCTTGGAGGCCATCGCCGACTGCGCGCCGCCTGGTTAG
>JBOGIG010000077.1:0-40150 GCA_050742455.1 Acidimicrobiales bacterium | reverse complement strand
GTACTCGGCAAGGATTGCCAGCTTGTAGTCGGCGGAGAATCTCCGTCGAACTGGTCGGGCAGCCGGGTCGATCTCGGGCACGTCCCCATTTTGGACGCGGCTGTCGAGCAATGCAGTAGGAAGTGACTTCAATCAGGTGTTCCATTCTCGCCCTACGAGGGATGATCCGCGGTAGCGGGCGTCTCACTCAATCCTGACAGGTAGGGTCCACGGTTTGACCGGCGTCCTCGAGTTTGGACGCAACCTGATCCTGAAGTTCGCTGAACGCGAGAGCAGGGTCCTCAAGAACGATCCGCCCAGGAGCAATCACGTGCGCTATTAGGTCCCTCTCACCCGCCACACCGGCCTGCGCGAGCAACCGTGCCGGCAAAGTGGGACGACGCTTCGCGTCGAGGTGGACTCGGTACTCGTCAGGCCGAGCCAAATCTGCAAGTTCGGAAGACATATCCTAGATGATACCAGTTGGTGGGAAGTAGCGAGCCATGTCCCACTGGCCATTATCCGTGGGATATTCATAGCCAACGTGTGTGGTTACGGGGCTCCCGAGACAGCAGAAGAGGGACCCTGTCGAGTCCCTCTTCGAGGCTGTGACCTGGAGTTTCTTTGGGAGCGGACGACGGGATTCGAACCCGCGACCCTCACCTTGGCAAGGTGATGCTCTACCAGCTGAGCCACGTCCGCGTAGCTTCCGACAATACCAGCCAAGGCGGCCGTCTAGTTAACCGACCGTTGGCCACCCGTTTTCAACTTGCTCCCAGACGTGGCGCGGCCCCCGGTCTTGGCCTTCGGCGCGGCCTTGGTTTTGTTCCGAGGCGCGACCTTGGGTTTGTTCCGCGGCGCAGCCTTGGTCTTGTCCTTCGCCCGACGCTGTGCCGATCCGGCATGTACCGGCTCGTTCACGGTCCGGGCCGCGGTTACCAGCTGAGCCAGGGCCAGGGGAATGTACCGAGCGATGGCGTCCACCCCAGGCACTGTCTCCCGACAGGCCACCAAGCCGAAATAAACCCGGCCCCTGTAGCTCATGACCGTCATGTTGAGGCCACCGGCGTCGGCGATGGGCCCCATGGGGTAGAAGCGCTGGAGCTCGGCGCCGGCAAAATACAGGGGAAAGTCCGGACCGGGAACATTGGAGATGGTCACGTTGAAAGGGGGCCGGACCAGGTCGGCGATGCGAAGGTTCGAGACCCACCGGACTGCCCGCATCGCCACGGCCGGGGCGGCAAATTCGGCCCAGCCAGCCAGAACATCGGGACCGAGCACCTGGTCCTGGTTCTTGGCCTGCTTGGACCCATCGGTGATGGCGGCCAAACGTTCGACAGGATCCTCCAGGTGGCTGGCCAGGGTGGTAAGCATCCCTGACACCCGATTACCTCCCGACCCCGACTCGCCATCGGACCGGACCGAGATCGGAACCATGGCCACCAAGGGCTGGGTGACGTCCTCGCCCCGTTCGCTCAGGTAATGGCGCAGGGCCCCCGAGCACAGTGCCAGGACCACATCGTTGACCTTGGCCCCAAATGCCCGCCGGACCAACTTCACCTCGTCCAGGTCGACGTCGGTGAACGCCACCAGGCGGTGGGGGGTGATGGTGGCGTTGAGCGAGGTGCGAGGTGCGTCGAACAAAGAGGGCGGGGCTACGACCCCCTCCTCCCGGTTGCGCCTCCTGATCCCAAGGGCGGCCTCGGTAGTGCGCCGGACCGATTCGACGATGGCCTGGGGATGGAGGGCCAGCGAGGACAAGGCATAACTGACCAGTTCCGCATCCGAAGGTATGCGGTCGGGTCTCCACTCCTTTTCCGGGGGGGGCAAGGGCTCGGGATCAGGCGTCAGGTCCAGCAGGTTGACTGTGAGCTCGGCACCGGCCACGCCGTCGACGGCAGCGTGATGCACCTTGGTGATGACTCCGACCATGCCTCCGGCCAAACCCTCCACCACGTACATTTCCCACAGTGGCTTGGATCGATCGAGCCGCCGACCCATCACGTCCCCAGCAAAGCGGACCAGTTCGTCGTATCCACCCGGATGGGGCAGGCACGCTCGGCGCAGGTGGTAGTCCAGATCGAAGGCAGGGTCCTCGATCCATAACGGGTGATGGAGCTGGAAGGGGATCTCCACCAACCTGCGTCGGAACGGAGGCAGCCGGTCCAGACGCGCGGCGACCAGATCGCGCACTCGCTCGAATGTCAGACCTCCCGGTATCCCACTCGGGTCATAGATGAGAGTGGAGGCCACGTGCATGTGCATGGCTGAGGTCTCCACCGACAGAAACGTGCTGTCCAGCCCGGTCAGGCGCTTCATACGCCGGTGTGTCCGAATCCGCCTGTGGCCCGTTCACTGGTCGACAATGATTCGACGACGTTGAACTGGGCTTCCTCCACGGCCTGAATGACCAGTTGCGCAATACGGTCACCCCTCTTGACCTCGTACGGCCGACATGGATCGGTATTCACCAGGAGAACCTTGACTTCATCCCGGTAGCCCGAGTCGATCAGACCAGGGGTGTTCAGGCATGTGACGCCGTGGCGCAGGGCCAGTCCACTACGAGGCTGGACAAGTCCGGCAAAGCCGGAGGGAATGGCCAGGGCAATGCCGGTGGAGATCAAGGCACGTCCCCCGCCGGGAGCCAGCTCTGCTCCGTGGCGGGCCACCAGGTCGGCCCCGGCATCGCCAGGCCTGGCATAGGTGGGCGGAGGGATCCCATCATCGAGCAACGTGATGTCCACCCGCAGCATGGCACCGACATTAGTGTCAGAGCGGCTGCGTCACCGAGCCGGAGCCGCCTTGGCCCCCCCATTGGACGAAGCCGGCGGTGGCCCGGCCAGGTTGGGGCAGGAGCCCGTTAGCATGCACAGTCATGCTCGTTTGGATTGACCTGGAGATGACCGGCCTGGACCCGGCGGAAGACAAGATCCTTGAGATCGCCACCTTGGTCACCGATGACGACCTGAACATCCTGGCCGAAGGCCCCGATCTCGTGGTCGCCACCGAACAGGCGGACCTCGATTCCATGGTCGAGCCGGTCATGTCCATGCACACCCGTAGCGGACTCCTGGCCGCAGCGGGAACATCGACCACGTCCCTGGAGGCGGCCGGGGCAGCCACATTGGACTTCATCCGAATACATGCCCCCGAGGCCGGATCAGCTCCTCTGTGCGGCAACTCCATCGGTACCGACCGCCGATTCCTGGCCGCTCATCTCCCGGCCATCGAGAACTACCTCCACTACCGCTGCATCGATGTCTCCTCGATCAAGGAACTGGCCCGACGCTGGTACCCCGAGGCCTATTCAGGCGCCCCCCGCAAGGCCGGCGGCCACCGGGCCATGGACGATATAAAGGAATCCGTTGCTGAACTGGCCTACTACCGACACGCCGTATTCGCCCCTGCTCCCTCGACTCTCTCCCCCACTGCCCCCGACATCGTCTCCACCTGAGGGACGCCACCCGACGGTCAAGCAGGTCCCATCTCGGTTCCCGTGGCCCGGCGGCTGAGGATGCGATTCAGCCGCTCGGGCACCACGATGCAGCGGGGCGTGGGCCCGTCCCAGAAGAGCAGCGTGGGCCCGCCCCAGAAGAAGGCTCGACCTCGGTGTCCAAACCGGAAACGATCCCCGGTACCCGCCACAGGAGCCAGAACCCGCTGAACCAGCGAATCCCCTCCCACACCAAGCGCCTGGGGGTCAGGTGATCCAGCCCTTTACCTGTTCGACCACTTTGATCGGATCGGGTCCGATGGGGGTGATGTTCAACATGGTTACGCCGGCGTCCTGGTAGGCAGCGATTCGGTCCCGGACATATCCCTCGGAACCGACCAGGGCCATGGAACGAACCATATCGTCAGGAAGGGCTGCGGCAGCTTCATCCTTCTTTCCGGACAGGTACAGGTCCTGAACCTTGGCTGCCTCGGCCTCGTAGCCATAGCGACAGGCCAGGTCGTTGTAGAAGTTCTTGCCCCGTGCCCCCATGCCCCCCACGTACAGGGCCACCATGGGCCGCATGGCGTCGACAAGATGGTCGAGGCCTTCTCCGATGGCCAGAACCCCGCCCGCCACGATTTCGAGTGATCCCAGACTTGCGTCCCGGACCGCCGATCCCTTTCGGAGGGAATCACCCCAGACGGACGAGGCCTTTTCTGGGATGAACAGTATGGGCAGCCAGCCGTCCGCCACCTCCGCCGTCATGGCGACGTTGGCCGGGCCAAGCGATGCCACGTAGACGGGAATGGCATCGCGAACGGGATGGGTGATCATCTTGAGGGCCTTGCCCAGCCCGGTCCCCTGTCCGGGCGGAAGGGGAATGTCATAGAGGCCGTGATGGGTGAGGACCTCCCGTTTCCACACCTTCCGGCAAACTTCGATGATCTCTCGGGTGCGGGTCAAGGGCTTGTCGTAGGGCACTCCGTGCCACCCCTCGATGACTTGGGGGCCGGACGCCCCCAGGCCGAGAATGGCCCTCCCACCCGACACGTAGTCGATCCCGGCCGCCGTCTGGGCCAGCAAAGTTGGGGTCCGGGAATATATGGGCAAGATGGCGGCCCCGATCTGGACCGTGGTGGTGCGGGCAGCCAAATAGCCCATGAGGCTGGGCGCGTCGTACCCGTAGGCCTCGGCCACCCACACCACATCCAGGCCAGCGCCCTCCAGGGCCACTACCTGATCCGTGGCGTCTTTGAACCCACCGGCATAGCTAAGGGGCATGCTCAGTCTCATTTGGTCCCTCCTTGGGCCAGATCCTCATGTGTAATTGACCAGGTGGTCAAGTAGGGTGAATTCGTGGATCGTCCCCAGCGCCAGGAGCAACAACCGCCCGAAGACACCGTCAAGGAGATGGCGCCTGGGATCTTGCGCTTCCAACTTCCGATTAATATGCCCGGACTGGGCCACGTCAACTGCTATGCACTCACCGACAAGCGCGGCGCCACTCTGGTCGATGTGGGCCTTCCAGGACGGACGTCTTGGGCCGCTCTGACCGATCGCCTCAAGCAGGCCGGCCTGGCCACCAAGGACATCCACACGATTGTCGTCACTCACTCGCATCCGGACCATTTCGGAAATGCCGGACGTCTGGCCCGAGAGTCGGGCGCAGCGCTGGTAACCCATGAGAACTTTCGAACCGGCTGGCGGGTGCGCAAGCCCGACCCGTGTGACGAAGTCGATGGGCCAGGCGAGGGTGATGGGGCGTCCAACCAATCCGATGGTGTCGAGGGCGGAGCTCGGTCAAGCCGGGACACCAACTCCTGGGGGCCGATCACCCCTTGGGGATCCAAGCCCCCCCAACCGCCACGGATGCGCCGATTGGCATGGAGGGCAATGCGCTCTGGCCTGGTGGCCACGTACGTGGATCCCGATCCCACCCGACGGCTCGTTGACGGTGAGGTGTTCGAGGCCGGGGATCGGGAGTGGGTGACTTTGTTCACTCCCGGCCATACCCTCGACCACATCTGCCTGCACGACCCTGCGGCAGGAATGCTGCTGTCGGGAGACCACGTGTTGCCGACCATTACCCCCCACATCTCCGGAGTCGGATCGGGCCAGGATCCTCTGAGCGAATTCGTGGCCTCCCTGGACCGGGTCGGGTCCCTTGAGGACAAGCCCCGGGTCCTGCCCGCCCACGGTCAACCCTTTGACGGTATCGCCCAAAGGGTAAAGGCCATCAAAGAACACCACCGGGAGCGCCTGGATCGTTTGGCCGATATATCAGGCGCCTTGGGGCCCGCCTCGGTGACCGACATCTCCCACGAGCTGTTCAAACCCAGGAGCTGGGGAACCATGGCCGAGAGCGAGACGTACGCTCATCTGGAGCACCTCCGCCTCGGTGGCAAGGCCGAACGGCGCCGCCAAGGCGATACCCTCATCTACTCCGTAGCCCCCATAGTGGCCTCAAGCGCCGTAATCGCCGATCATCAGGAGGCCCATCCATGAAGTACCGCACCCTGTCCCGCACCGGAGTGAAGGTCTCGTCCCTGTGTCTGGGGGCAATGATGTTCGGCCAATGGGGTAACCCCGATCACGATGACTGTGTTCGAATTATCGACACCGCCCTGGATGCCGGCATCAACTTCATCGACACCGCCGACGTCTACTCAGCGGGCGAATCCGAGGAGATCGTGGGCCGTGCCCTGGCCGGGTCCAAGCGGGACAACGTCGTTCTCGCCACCAAGGCCCACGCCCCCATGGGCAAGGATCGCAACCAGACAGGCAATTCGCGGCGCTGGATAATCTCGGAGTGTGAAGCCAGCCTGCGCCGCCTAGGAACCGATTGGATCGACCTCTATCAGATCCATCGACCCGATCCGACATGCGATATCGACGAGACACTGGGCGCTCTTTCCGATCTGGTGCATTCGGGCAAGGTCCGCTACCTGGGCAGCTCTACCTTTCCTGCCGAGGAGATCGTCGAAGCCCAGTGGGTGGCGGAGCGCCGGGGACGAGAGCGATTCATATGCGAGCAACCGCCCTACTCGATCCTGGCCCGGGGTATCGAGACCTCAGTGCTGCCTACCTGTGAGCGCCACGACATGGGAGCCATCGTTTGGAGTCCCCTCAATGGAGGGTGGCTGACCGGTCGTTACCGCAAGGACCAGCCTGCTCCCAGCGGAGGGCGGGCGGCCCGCCTGCCCGCACGCTACGACTTCTCGGTTCCGGCCAACGCCGCCAAGTTGGACGCGGTGGAAAAGCTGGTGGCCCTGGCGGCCCAGTCCGATTTGCCAATGACCCATCTGGCCTTGGGGTTCGTGCTTCGCCACCCGTCGGTGACCTCGGCCATCATCGGTCCGCGCACCATGGAGCAACTCCACGATCAAATCCCCACGGCCGATCTCATGTTGTCCGATGACATCATGAATGCCGTCGACGCTATCGTGGCCCCCGGATTGACCATTCATCCCGATGACAACGGCTATCAGACTCCGGCCATCTCGACCCCATGGCGCCGACGTCGTCCCATCCACTGAGAAGAGCCGCCCTCCCCAACATCAGGCCCAGACCCGATCGACAGGCCCACACCTTCATTCTCTCCTCCCTACGGCGTTGAGGGTCGCGTTCACACGATAGGCAGGTACCCGATCCCATGTCCGCACCGTTATCCATTGCAGAAGCCAATGCCATACTGACTGCACCGGGTCAGATGTTCGAGATGGACGAGGTCGAGATCCGCGGCATCGCCACCCGGGTATGGAAGAACGCCCCGACGTCGCTACGTGATGTCCTGGTCTTGTCCCGAGCTCACGCAGACGCGACTTACATTGTCTACGAGGACGAGCGCATCACCTTCGAGGAGCACTTTCTCGCCGCTGCCGCCCTGGCTCGCTCTCTGGTCGGGCGCTACCAGATCATGCCGGGGGACCGGGTGGCGATTGCGATGCGCAACAATCCGGAATGGGTAATGGCCTTTTGGGCCGCAGCGGCAGTCGGGGCGGTCATCGTGCCATTGAACTCGTGGTGGACCGGCGCCGAGTTGGCATACGGACTTGCCGACTCGGAAGCCAAGATCCTATTTGCGGACGAAGCCCGGACTACCAGCTTGGAACCACACCTTGAAGGGCTTCGGGCGGGCTCACTCCAGGCGGTCTTAGTGGCACGGTCCAAGACTCCTCTCCAAGCCGGAACCGATGACTTTGCCCGGGTGCTCACCGAGGCCCGCGTCCCGGACGGGGACCCGGGCGCCGGTGATCTCCCCGAGGTCCAGATTGCACCCGAAGACGACGCCACCATCTTTTACACTTCGGGCACAACGGGACAGCCCAAGGGGGCGGTAGGAACCCAGCGAAACATCTGCACCAACTTGATGAGCTTGTTCTTCGTGGCGAGCCGGGGGGCCATGCGGACCACGGCCGTCCCCGCCGGTGGGCCGAGCCGGCAGAATTCCTACCTGTTGAGCGTGCCGCTATTTCACGCCACGGGCTGTCACTCCATCCTGGTGGCCAACACCGCCGCCGGCGGCAAGCTGGTGATGATGTATCGCTTCAACCCCGAGCGGGCCCTGGAACTGATCGAAAGAGAACAGATCACCACCTTCGGCGGCGTGCCGGCCATGGTGTGGCAGGTGATCGAGTCGCCTGAGTTCCACAGCCGGGACACTTCCAGCGTTACCAGCATCGGCTACGGCGGAGCACCGGCGCCCCCCGAACTCGTGAAGCGTATCAAGGAGCACTTTCCCTCCGGCAGCGCTTCCAACGGCTACGGCCTGACCGAGACGTCCTCGCTCACGACCATGAACACGGGCGATGACTACGTAGCCAAGCCCGACAGCGTGGGCCCCCCAGTCCCCATATGCGACCTGCAGATCGTCGACGAGCACCACAATCCATTGCCCGTGGGCGAGGTAGGCGAGCTGTGGATCAGGGGACCCAACGTGGTACGGGGCTACTGGCACAAGCCCGAGGCCACGGCCGAGACCTTCAGCCACGGCTGGCTCCACACCGGAGACGTCGCCCGACTGGACGAGCTTGGGTTCTGCTACATCGTCGATCGAGCCAAGGACATGATCATCAGGGGCGGGGAGAACGTCTACTGCGTCGAGGTGGAAGGGGTCCTGTTCGAACACCCCGGCGTGTCCGATGCCGCCGTCATAGGGATACCCGATCGGATCCTGGGCGAGCAGGTTGGTGCGGTGATCCAGGCCAAGGCCAACACCCCCGTTACCGAGAGGGCGTTGCAGACCCACGTGGCTGCCCATCTGGCCGCCTTCAAGGTCCCGGTAAAGATCTGGTTCCGGGACGAACCCCTACCCCGCAACCCGGCAGGCAAGGTTCTCAAGGGCCAGCTTCGCCTGGAGCTGTTGGGCGAATAGAAACACAGAAGGCCCCGACCTTTCGGTGGGGGCCTTCTGTGCGCAGCTCGGATCGGCCCCCCGGCTACTTGTTGGGCTGAGGGGTTAGGCGAAGATATGGCTTGAGGGTCCGGAATCCCTTGGGGAACTTGACCTTTGCTTCGTCATCGGGAATGGCGGGCGAGATGATGACCTCGTCACCTTCGTTCCAGTTGACCGGTGTGGACACGCTGTACTTACTACCCAGCTGGAGAGCGTCCAACGCCCGTACGATCTCATCTACGTTGCGGCCGACCGAAGCCGGGTAGGTCAAGGTGAGCTTCACCTTCTTGTCCGGGCCGATGATGAACACCGTGCGAACTGTGGCAGTTTCGAGCGCCTTGGGGTGGATCATCCCGTAAAGGTTGGCCACGGTGCGATCCTCGTCGCCGATGAGCGGGTAATTGAGGGCGTGGCCCTGCGTCTCGGCGATATCGGCCGACCATCCCTTGTGGGACTCGACCGAGTCGACGCTAACGCCGATGATCTTGGTATTGCGCTTCTCAAAGTCACCCTTGCGCTTGGCGAAGTTGCCGAGCTCAGTGGTGCACACTGGGGTGAAGTCGGCCGGATGGGAGAACAGGATTCCCCAACCGTCACCCAGGTACTCGTGAAGCGTGACCTTTCCTTCGGTGGTGTCGGCGGTGAAATCGGGGGCGGTGTCGCCTAACTGGATTGCCATGAAGAGTCTCCTTGGTCTCGAGCGTTGTTGCCTTCGCTTGCCGTCACCTAACACCATAGTGGCCGGGGAACCAATTGTCGACCGGCTAGGTCGACAATTCCGATCCAGGGTTGGGTTGACCCGCCTCGCACCGTGGCTGTACGCCGGCCGGCCATAGCGGCTAAATCCCCAAGCGGACGGGGCCGGCCCCGGAGCCGGCCTGGCCTATCCAAGTCGGCGAGTATCGTCGAGTGATGCTCGACGATAGCGAGGTCAAGATTTCCCTGGTAGTCACGGCCCACCCCGACGATGTGGACTTCGGGGCTGCGGGGACGGTGGCCGGATGGACCGAGGGCGGGATGGAAGTGGTCTACTGCATCGTCACCGACGGCGACGCCGGAGGCTATCGCCCCGGAGTCGATCGCGGCGGGATGGCGGAGATCCGCCAGCGGGAGCAGACCGCTGCGGCCAAGGTCGTCGGCGTGGACGAGGTCATCTTCCTGGGCCATCCCGACGGGGCCGTGCTGCCCACGTTGGCCCTCCGGCGGGACATATCCGCCGTTATACGACAGGTGAAGCCCAACCGGGTGCTGTGCCAATCGCCGGAGCGCAATTTTGACCGCATCGCGGCCAGTCACCCCGATCACCTGGCCGCTGGTGAAGCCACCTTGTGCGCCATCTATCCCGATGCGCGTAATGGCTTCGCCCACCCCGAGCTACTGACGCGGGGCCTGGAGCCCCATACCGTTTCCGAGACCTGGATGATGGCCTCCACTAACGCCAACCACTTCAGCGACGTGACCGGAACTGTGGAGCGCAAGTTGGAAGCGCTGATGTGCCACGTCAGCCAGATGGAAGACCCCGAGGCCACGGCAGGGATGGTTCGAGCCTGGTTGGGCGTCACGGGGACCCAGGCCGGATTGGCTCCGGGCCGCTTGGCGGAAGCCTTCCGCGTATTCTCCACGGCCTAGTGGTGTCCGAGTCCGGTCCTCGGGTCGAGGATTCTACCGACGCCCTGGTTGACGGTGACCGCGCCCTGGTCGCCGGAACGGCCCGGGCCGCGCTGGCCCACCGGGATTTCCGCGTGGTGTGGACCGGCATGTTCGGTTCCAACATAGGCACCTGGATGCAAAATGTCCTTCTCGGCGCCTACGGCTACGCCCTCACAGGCTCGGCCGGGTTTGTCGGGCTGTTGTACTTCGCCCAATTGGGACCACTGCTGGTGCTGGCAACCCCGGGGGGAGTCCTGGCCGACATGGTGAACCGGCGACGGCTTCTCATCTGGGCTCAGTCCGAACAGGTGGTGTTCTCCCTGTTGCTCGCCTTGCTTGCCACGTCACACCACCCGTCCCACATCGGGATCGTGGCATGCGTATTCGCCGTCGGCATAGGCAATGCCGTGTCCGCTCCGGCTATGGCGGCCGTGATCCCCAACCTGGTGCCCAAGGCCGACCTCGCTGGAGCCGTGTCCCTCCAATCGGTGCAGATGAACCTGTCCCGAGCCATCGGCCCGGCCATCGGCGCAGCTCTATTCAGCGCCGTGGGAGCATCGGCTGTCTTCGTGGTCAATGCCGCGACCTATCTGTTTCTCCTAGGCGCCCTCGTGGCTGTCAATCCCAGCCAAGAGTCCAACCCCAGCCCTCATGAAACGGTGGCCTCCAAGCTGGCTTCGGGGTTCCGTCTGGCATGGTCGGATCCCCTGGTTCGAAGGATCCTGTTGATCATGGTCACCTTCTCGTTCTTCTCTCTGGCCTTCGTCGGCTTGATGCCGGTACTGGCCGACAAGAACTTCGGAATAGGTCCCAAGTCCATTCAATACGGGCTCCTCTATGCCGGCTTCGGCCTGGGAGCGGCCCTGGGAGCGGTGAGCGTAGGATCATTCCTGGCCCATCGATCCCGGACCGGACTTGTGCGCTGGGGGCTGGTGGCCTTCGCCATCCTGCTCGGGGCTTTCGGGTCGGTTCGTCTCCAGGTAATGGCATATCCACTGGCCCTGTTGTTGGGCTATGCGTATTTTGTCGTGACTACGTCACTGTCGACGGTTCTGCAGATCCATCTTGAAGACGCGGTCAGGGGACGCATCATGGCTCTGTGGATCATGTCCTTCGGCGGCACAGTGCCGCTGGGCGTTCTGGTCGGGGGAGCACTGGCCGGCCACGTGGGGATCACCGCCGTCATCGCGGCTGGGGCGGTAGTGGCCTTGGTACTGGTTCGCTATACCAATCTGGCCGCCATTCAGGCCAATCAGTTGCGCTGAGCCATTAGGAGGGCCTGTTCCACCAAAGTCACCAAGACACCCTTGACCGAGTCCTTGTGGCGGGCATCGAACTTCACCACCGGTACCGCGGCCGAGATGGCCAGGGCGTGGCGTACCTCATTGAGGGGATGGACCAACTCACCGTTGAAGCAGTTGACGGCGACGACAAAGGGAAGCCGACGAGATTCGAAATAGTCGACCGCCGGGAAGCAGTCGGCCAGACGCCGCGTATCAACGATGACGATCGATCCCACTGCCCCCTTGATGATGTCGTCCCACAAGAACCAAAATCGGTCCTGCCCCGGGGTGCCGAACAGGTAGAGCACCATACCGGCGTCAAAGGTGATCCGCCCGAAGTCCATGGCCACCGTCGTCTGCGTTTTGGTGGAGACCTGGCCCCGGTCGTCAAGGGCCAATGCCTGACTGGTCATGGGGGCTTCGGTGGTTAGGGGCTCGATCTCCGACACCGATCCGACGAGAGTCGTCTTTCCCACGGCGAATCCCCCGGCCACGACTATCTTCATCACCACAGACGCCTTGTCGACACCGAGCAGTGTGGCTGTTTCAGAGGGCACGGATACCACTGAGGAGCCTTTCCAGGTAGATGACATTGGTCGAGGCATCCTCCGGGATCCCTCCGCTTTGGAGGGCCAGGTGACCGGACTCGATCATCTCGGCAATGATCACCCGGGCCACGCCCAATGGAATACGGACGCGACCCGCCACCTCCACCAGGCAAGTTGGCGTTTGACACAGCGCCACGATGGCTCGACGCTCAGGTTCGGAGCCCAACCCGGCCATACCACCGGCCCGCTCCGACACCACCACCGTCTCGAAAGTGAGCTCGGGGTTGGTGGCGCGGGTCTTTCCCCTGGTCAACAGGTAGGGCCGGACCAAGCGACCGCGGGGCGAAAGCTCTACATCCCGGTCGGCCATCAGTGCCTCAGGGTGGCCTGCAACTCGGCCACCAGGGTGGGGGTCAAGGCTGCTCCGGCTCGCTCGGCCAATAGAGCCATCTCATAGGCGACCATTCCCACATCGGCTGACTTGTGGGCAATGACCGCCAGGCACGATCCCTCGCTGACCGAAGTGACCAGATAGAAGGCCGCATCCATCTCGATGACGATGTCGTTGACCCGACCGGCCCCTACCGGCTCGGCCACTCCCCGGGCCATGCTGATCATCCCCGCCGACACGGCGGCCAGCCTGTCTCCGACTTCCCGGTCCAATCCCTCGGAAGAGGCAATTAGAAGACCGTCCGACGAAACCACTGCGGCGTCACGCACTCCAGGCACGGATTGGACGAACTCAATCACCAGCCAATTGACGCTCCGGGCCTCGGGCGTGCTCACTCTTGCTCCCTGGAAGTCTCGGATTGGTCCTTGAGGGTGTCGGCTGCTTGGATCTTTCCCCTCGATAGGCCGGCCCGATAATTGGAGATGAAGCTACGGGCCTCCTCCGCAGCCGCCGTGCGCTGCAGTCGCTGGGGAGCTCTGGGCGCCGATGGAAGCTCGGGAGACCCGCCGGGAAACGCCCCCGGAGATGTTCGCGGTAGCAACGGTGGAGCACCGTTCAGATTGGCTCCGGGAACCCGCTGAGCCAGCACCTGGGCAGGCGCCGCCTCGGCATCGCCTGGAGTGGTCCGAGTCGTGGTCCCATTTTCCAATTCGTTCCGTTTCAGGATGTCGGCTCCGATCAACTCCGGCCGGCGCAGAGGGAGAGGAGACCCTTGGGTCCCTTCTTCCCCATCTGCGTACTCCACGGTTGAGAGCGTCGTTGACCCTACGGTTAGGGGAACCGATACCCGATGGGGCTCGGGTTGCGGAGCGAGCATGAGGGCCACCGGTACGAATGCGACCTCCGGTTCGGGCACCGGGTCTGGAGAGCGCATTGGGGCCACCGGTACGAATGCGACCTCCGGCTCGGACGTCGGCTCGGACGTCGGCTCGGACGTCGGCTCGGACGTCGGCTCGGACGTCGGCTCGGACGTCGGCTCGGACGTCGGCTCGGACGTCGGTTCGGCATCCTCGACCACCGCGACGACGGCCGACGGTGGTATCTGGACCAGGGCGGTCGTTCCCTGAGGATCGGAGCGACGGAGTTTGACCCGCACCCCTTGGGCTGCCGCCAGGTGCCCCACCACCAACAACCCCAGTGAGCGCGACAGAGCCAGACCAGCCACCGGGGGATCGGCGATGACGGCATTGGCGTCTGCGATGGCGGCATCGTCCATCCCGAGCCCGTGGTCGGTGATGGCCACGACGTAGCTGTCGCCCCGTTGTAGTCCGTAGACGTACACCCAGGTCTCGGGGGGCGAGAAGTGGGTGGCATTTTCCAACAACTCGGCCAAGAGATGGGCCAGCCCGGCCACGACGTGACCCTTGACCGTGACCGAGTCGCTGAGGTTGGTGAGTTGCACCCGGTGAAAATCCGAGATCTCCGAAGCCGCGGCCCTGACCACGTCCACCAAGGCCACGGGCTCGCTTCGTCGTCGGGCCTGATCTCCCCCAGCCAGGACCAGAAGGCTCTCGGCATTGCGACGCATCCTGGTAGCCAGGTGATCAAGCCGGAACAGATTTTCCAATGTCTCGGGGTTCTTCTCCCCCTCTTCGAGCTGGTCCAACAACCCAACCTGACGGTCCAGCAGGGTCTGGTTACGACGAGCCAGGTTGACGTACAGCTCACCGATGCCCTTGCGCAAGAGATCAGCCTGCTCCCGGGCCACGCTGACCGTGGCCTTTTGTACCAGGTTGAATGATTCGGCCAGCTTGCCGATCTCGTCCTTTGCGTCGACAGGAATCGCGTCGAAGTCCGCTAGTTCGGCCACGGTGCCCTTGTCCTTCAGTGACTCGACCAGCTTGGGCAGTTGCTTGTGGGCAAGATCGTCGGCCGCCCGATTCAGGCGACGGATCCTCGCCAGGGTGCTGCGGGCGACCCACAGGCTCAGACCGAGGGCCAGGAGCAGTGCCAGGAGGGCTCCGATGATGTATTCATACTCGGCCCGCTTGTCAGCAGCCTGATGCTTGTTCTCCAGAGCCACAAGTTGGCTGGACACTCCGGCTGCGGCGGCAAAGGCGTCGTTGATCTTGGAACTTGACGCCGTATACCAGGTGGCGGCGCTTACCGCGGCGGGGCTGACGGCGCCGGTCACGATTCCCCGCAGGATATCGTCGGCCTTTCTCGACTGGGAGAGATTCTGGTCGTTGGCCGAGTTGTAGGCGACCAACTCCGCCGGCGTGGCCCGGGCCCGGAACTGGCTGACGAATGCGGCCTCGGACGCCCTGGCTCCATCCAGGGTGGCGTAGTCGGCGAATGTGAGAGTCCTCGCGGCCAAGCCCTCCAGCAGGACAACCCGTTCCACTGCGGCCTCATCAGCGGCTCGCAGGGCCGTACTGGTCTGGTACAGAGCGGCCTGGACCGAGGGGTCCTGGATGGAAGGGGCCGCCTTATCCAGCACCGCCTGAACCTGGGAGTCAACACCGGTGAAGTAGCTCAATAAGCTGGCCGACGCCCGGGGGTCCAGGTTGTCCACCAGAGTCCGATTGGTGGCGATGAGATTGCCCAGATCGTCGATCAGGTTCTCCATATTGGAAGTGGTGGCCGGGGCTATCGATTCAATGGCCGGACGGTACAAGTTGGCCTGGGCGGCGGCCACATCGGTGAGGTGGCGGGCGGCCCGTAACTGCGCCAGATGGACAGTGCCGCCCGAACCCAAGTAATAGGCCGACTCAGCGGCTTCGTTCTGAATCCCTCGCTCGACCGTACTGATGGCCAGTAGAGGGGCGCGCAGGCTGGTGTACTTGTTGCGGAGGTTGACGGCTTGAACCTTGGCGTTGACCTGCAGCGAGGCGAAGACGACCATGGCAACCATGGGCGCCACCAGAAGAATCGCCAGCTTGTTCCTGAACCTCAGGTTGCGGATCATTGCTCTTCGCCTTCCCGAGCTTGCATTGGATGCCGGACCCACCTAGTAGCGACGGCCGTGGTCAGAGAGAACCGAATCGGGCCATAACCTGAATTTCGGCAGGGGGTAGCGGGAACTTTAGAATGGGCGCCGACCGACCGATACGGGGCCGGACAGATCGAACGTATGTTCTCACTTACTGATAGCTTGGACAGGAATGAGCGTGGTACAAGACGTGGTTGGTGACTTTCACCCCGCAGTGAGGGCCTGGTTCGAAGAGCGCTTTGCCGACGGTCCCACTCCGGCCCAGGCCCAGGGATGGCCGCTCATATCGGCCGGCCTGGACACTCTGATCGCCGCACCCACCGGTTCGGGCAAGACGCTCGCCGCCTTCCTCGTTTGCATCGACCAGCTTTACCGCGCCACCGACGCCGGAACCGACGTGACCGGGCAGTGCCAGGTCGTTTACGTGTCGCCGCTCAAGGCTCTGGCCGTCGATATTCAGCACAATCTTCGCGCCCCTCTGGCCGAGATCGCCCAGGTCGCCACGGCAATGGGCCTAAACCCTCCGGATCTGAGAGTGGAAGTTCGCAACGGTGACACTCCGGCGTCGGCCCGAGCCATGATGATCCGCCGGCCCCCCAATTTCTTGGTTACCACACCCGAGTCCCTCTACCTACTGGTCACTGCAGAACGCAGCCGGGCCATCCTGTCCTCGGTCACCACTGTCATCGTGGACGAGATTCACGCCGTGGCGAGAGACAAGCGAGGCTCGCATCTCAGCTTGACCCTGGAACGTCTGGATCACCTCTGTCCCGGTCATCCGGTGCGCATCGGGCTCTCGGCCACCCAAAGACCGATCCGCACCGTGGCCCGGCTATTGGTCGGAGCCGGCCCGGATCGCAGTGATGCCACGGGCCAACCGCTTTGCGCCGTGGTGGACGTCGGTCACCGGCGAGCACTGGACCTGGCCATAGAACTTCCCGGGGCCGAACTGGAGGCGGTGGCCTCCCAGGAACAGCTCGATGATGTCTTGGCACGCATTGCCGAACTGGTGAACCAACACCGGACTTCGATCATCTTCGTGAACACCCGGCGCATGGCGGAAAGAATCGCTCACCGACTGGCCGAAGCATTGGGCGAAGACGTAGTGGCCTCTCATCACGGCAGCCTGTCCAAGGAGCGCCGCCTCAAGGTGGAGGACCGCCTGCGATCGGGCGCCTTGCGGGCCCTGGTGGCAACGGCCTCGCTCGAGCTGGGCATCGACATAGGTCCAGTCGATCTGGTCTGCCAGATCGCCTCCCCTCGGAGCATGGCCACTTTCCTACAGCGGGTAGGGCGTTCCGGTCACAGCCGCGGCGCCACGCCCAAAGGACGCCTTTACCCCATGACCCGGGACGAGCTGGTGGAGTGCGCCGCCCTGTTGGCCGGAGTCAGGGCCGGCCAGCTCGACGCCATCCATCCTCCCGTGGCCCCTCTCGACATCCTGGCTCAGCACATAGTGGCCGAGACCTCGGCCCGCCGGTGGAACGAGCACGAGCTCTACGACCTGGTCAGGCGGGCTGCTCCCTACGCCGACCTGGCCCGGGACGATTTCGACGAAGTGATCGAACTGGTCTGCGAGGGCATCCAGACCGGCCGGGGCCAACGAGCCGCGCACGTTCACCGGGATCGGATCAACAACGAGGTCCAGGGCCGGCGAGGGGCCCGCCTGGCCGCTCTGACATCGGGGGGGGCCATCCCCGAGACCGGTGACTACCGGGTGGTGGCTGAACCCGACGACGTCCTAGTCGGCACGGTCAACGAGGACTGGGCAATCGAGTCGATGGCCGGTGACGTGTTCCTGCTGGGCAGCACATCGTGGCGGATCGGCCGGGTGGAACCGGGCACGGTCCGGGTCGCTGACGCCCAGGGGGCGCCGCCTTCGGTGCCATTTTGGCTGGGCGAAGCCCCGGCCCGCACGCACGAGCTGAGTAGGGAGGTCTCCGACCTGCGCGCCGGAGTGGCAGCCCGCCTGGGGGGCAGCGATGCGAGCAGGTCCGAGGCCCGCAGGTGGGTGGAGGGGCACTGTGGAGTGGGTCCCGAAGTTTCCGAACAGGTCGTTGGCTATCTGGCCGTGGGCCACACGGCCCTGGGCGGATTGCCCACGTTCGAGCATCTGATGATCGAACGGTTCTTCGACGACACTGGTGGCATGCAACTCGTGGTCCACTCTCCCTACGGGGGAAGGATAAACCGGGCCTTCGGCCTGGCCCTGCGAAAGCGTTTCTGCGTGTCCTTCGACTTCGAGCTTCAGGCCGCGGCGAGCGACGACGCCGTGTTGTTGTCCCTCGGACCCCAGCACAGTTTCGCCTTGGACTCGGTTCCCGACTTCCTGGCCTCCAAGACGGTGGAGTCGGTGCTGCGCCAGGCGTGTCTGTTCTCACCCATGTTCACCGCACGGTGGCGTTGGAATCTCAACCGCTCATTGGTGGTTCTCAGATTCCGATCGGGACGCAAGAACCCACCCCCCATCCAACGCATGGAGGCCGACGACATCATGGCCGCGGTGTTCCCTGCTTTGGCCGCATGCCAGGAAAACGCCACCGGGCCTATCCATCTGCCCGACCACCCCCTGGTGCGTCAGACCATGTACGACTGCCTGCACGAGGCCATGGACATTGACGGTCTCGTGGATCTGGTCCGAGCCATCGAGGATGGTTCGGTGAAAATCACGTGCCGCGACACCACCGAACCGTCCCCTCTGGCGCATGAGATCCTCAACGGTCGGCCCTACACCTTCTTGGATGACGCTCCGCTGGAGGAGCGACGCAGCCGGGCCGTCAGTTTGCGCCGAGGACTTCCCCTCGACGGCCGCGACCTTTCCACGCTGGATCCCGATGCCATCAGCCGGGTAAGGCTCGAGGCCGAGCCCGACATCCGTAGTCCCGACGAGCTTTACGATCTGCTCATGGCCCTGGTGGCGTGCCGGCCCCGACGGGAGTGCCAGGAGGCTTTCGACCTCCTGGCCGCAGCGGGCCGGGCAGCATTGGTCACGGTTGGGGGCGAGCCCATGTGGTACTCGACCGAGCTGGCTGACTCGGTGGGCGCTTTGCATCCGAGCGCCTATTTCGGATCCCACCCCCAGGCGCCGTCGGCTCCGCCACCGGATTGCGACGACGTTGCCGCCGTGGCGCTGCGGGGTCATCTGGACACGCTGGGTCCGGTTCAGGCCGAATCCCTGGCCCAGGTCCTCAACCTCCAACACAGCACGGTGGCGATCGCCCTGGGCCGCCTGGAGCAGGAGGGCTTTGTCCTCCGAGGTCGCTTCGATCCCGAGTTGGACGCTGAGCAGTGGTGCTCCCGGCGCCTCTTGGCCCGCATCCACGCCTACACCCAACATCGCCTTCGGCGCGAGATAGAGCCGGTAAGCGCCCGCGACCTGATGAGATTCCTATTGCGTTGGCAGCGGGTCACAGACGACACCCGACGCCAGGGTCGGGCCGGGGTATCGCAAGTAATCGAGCAACTCCAGGGATTCGAGGTGCCCGTAGCGGCTTGGGAGTCCGAAATCCTCTCTGCCCGGATCCAGGACTACAAATCCAACTGGCTCGACGAGCTGTGCTCCTCGGGAGAAGTGGGCTGGACCCGCCTGGGCCTCCGCCAATCCACGACGGTTGCTCCTCGTGGCACCAACGACAATGACGAGCAGCTGACGCCATCGGCGGAGCGCTCCCGCAACGGCACGGTCACGTCCCGAGCCACGCCGATCACCCTGACTCAGCGCATGAACCTGGGTTGGTTGATCCAAGCTGCCCGGGGTGATGGCCGCCCAATCGAACCCCAAGCAGGCGCTACTCGCGACGTGCTCGATGCCTTGGCGCAGCATGGCGCGCTGTTCCATGCCGACATCGGCCTGGCTGCCGGTCGGATGCCGAGCGAGGTGGACGGCGCCCTGTGGGATGCGGTGTCACGAGGCTTGGTCACGGCAGATGGCTTTGCCGCTGTGCGTTCGTTGCTTGCCGGCCGCCGCCGAGATGCTCTTTCACGAGGTTACCGTCACGGGGTTCGGGGCCATCGGCGAAGCGCACTGCGTCAGGGAGCACAATCGCGCCCTCTGGGTCAGGGACGTTGGTACCTGCTACCCGCAGGGCAATGCGCCGACGATACCGACGCCCTGGCCGAAGCGGTGGCCGAGCAGCTCCTGGCCCGGTGGGGCATCGTGTTCAAGGATTTGCTGGCCCGGGAGACGCTGGACCTGGCCTGGAGAGAAGTGCTGTGGGCCCTTCGCCGCATGGAAGCCCGAGGGACGGTGAGGGGCGGACGCTTCGTCACGGGCTTTTCCGGAGAGCAGTACGCCCTCCCCGAGGCCGTGGCCGAACTCCGAGCCATTCGCCGCACGCCCCGCACTGGCCAGATGGTCCGACTGTCGGGCGCCGATCCCCTCAATCTGATCGGCATTCTTACTCCCGGGCCGCGTATCCCCGCCGTGCTTACCAACCGGATCGCCTACTGCGACGGCGCCCCCATCGAATCCCCCGACCAACCCCCGGCCCGCCGCAGGGTGCGCACCGCGGTTTGAACACGACGGTTTGAACCAAACTGCCCGCCGGCCCGGCCTGGATCGGGCTGGACCCGGAAGGGCCCGGCTGGTCCAGGCTGGACCCGGGTGGGCCCGAGGGATCAGGCGGGTGAGGGTTGGACCTTCCCTGCTCCTTCGTCGGACTCGATCCCCCGCGTCACCCGCCGTTCAATGACAAAGGCCAGAAACGGCAGAAAGCCGGCCAGAACCAGGGCGGCCAGACGTCCGATCCGCCACCGGTGCCGGCGGGCCAGGTCCAGGGCGGTGATCAGGTAGACGATGTACAAGAAGCCATGAATTGGTCCGACCACTTTGACCACTCCCGGCTCGCCGGCTGCGTACTGAAGCGGCACTCCCACCAGAACCAGGATGAGCAATCCGACACCTACGACGTAGGCCATTATCCGATATCGACCCAGTGCCGTGGTCACCAACGCTTGGGCTCATTTTGGGCGTTCAGCGCGGCCAGGTAGCGGTTGTACTCGGCCATCTCCAGGTCAACATCAGTCTCGTCGTGGCTCGCAGGCACCGTCACCCGCCCGTCTTGGTCAGGACCGGAAACAGCGGAGGGGGTTGAGCTGGAATCATCGTGGCGCCAATCTGCACCCAACCTGGACCCGACCTCGTCATGAACCCCCACCTCGGTATCGACGCGAGCCCGGCGGGCCCACCCGGCCGGGAGGTTGCTGGGCGAAGCGAAGGGAACCAAACGGCTTCGGACCCGTTCGGGCCGCAGCTCGTCCTGGACCAGCTGCCACCACATGTAAACCGCATATCCGGCAAGGAAGGGCCATTCGAAGGCATAGGCGTAACTGAGGGTATTGCCCGACTCGGCTCTTCGAACCTGCCACAGACCCAGTTCGATGAACACCACCACGACCACCACCATGAGGACGTGAAGGCCCACGCATCGACGGGAGAACCAGCGGCGGGACACACCGACAGGATACCCAGATGGCACCGGATAATCAGGTCCGCCTGAGGGCGTCTAGAGGTGGAAGTCGGGCCAGGCCAGCGGCGCCCGGCCCTCGATCTGGCTGACAAACTCCCCCAGGTACCACTTCCTGAAGGCGATCTGGTCGGGAGGGCTGGCAAAGGTCAACAAGTGCTCGCCCGCCAGGCAGTACCGGTCAGCCTCGTCGAGAAGCTCGTCAAGGTGCACCGAGGCAGAGCTGGTATCAATTGGGACCCGAAAGGCCAGGTCGTCGATCTCGGCCAGCCCGCCGTTGAGCGCATTGGCCAGGATCGCCTCTTGTTCGGTGGTGATCGATGAGTACTGGGCGTTCAGCTCCTCGACCAGGAGCGACAGGCGGCGTGGGATGGTGGGGCATTCACCGGCTGGTTGAGCTTCGGCAATCAGGGCAAACTCCCGCAGGAGGCCATCGGCGTGCTCCTGGGTCCGGGCCCACAGCGAAACCGGCAGGCGCAGCAGGTGCACCTCGACCACATCACCGCCCCCGGGACCCGACGTCATCCCACCCCACCTGATTGACTTGTCCCGCTGGTGGCTCCCCCGGCGTGGTTGCCCGCCATCGCGGCGGCATCCAGTTCAACCCACACCGTCTTGCCCGAACCCGGCGGGGCATCGGTTACCCCCCACCTCTGGGCCATTTCATCGATGAGACCCAGGCCTCGGCCGGTGGTGGACTCCATGGAGTAATGCCGCACCACCGGGCGCCGATCGGACAAGTCGGATACTTCGATTCGCAGGCCGGCGTCGTGCATGCTCAGGCGCACGGTTAGGTCGGTCCGGGCGTGCAGCACAGCATTGGCCACCATCTCGCCGATCAGGAGAGTCGCCGCATCCCCGTACTCCTGTCCGCCCCAGGCTGCCAAGCGCTCAGCAAGGAAGCGCCGAGCCAATCCGGAGCTGCGGGGTTCGCCGGCGAGGCGACAGTCGGCCTGGGGCACCATTGGAGTTTAGACAGGAAGGAGCATTGCCAGGCGGAGCCAACTGCCAGAGCCGACTCCCGTTCGATTTGCCACCGGATCAAGCCCCGCAACCCTCGAACAGGTCGCCCAACACCGCCACCCGGTCCTGGACCTGTTGGGCCACAAAGCTCAGCGATTTCGGCTCCACCCCGTCGGCCCCACCTGCCCCGTTCGCCACTTCGGCCCCGTCCACCACTTCGGCCACTTCGGGCCAAGTGAGAGGAGTGGATACGGTGGGTCGGGACCGAGCCCTCAGGGAATAAGGCGAGATGGTCGTCTTGGACACGTTGTTCTGGCTCCAGTCGATCAGGACCTTGCCCTTTCTCAGGTCCTTGCGCATGTTGGACACAATGAGGCCGGGATGCGCCCGCTCCAGGGATCTGGCCCAGTCCCGGGCTCGGGCATGCACCCCTTCCCAGGCTTCGCCCCCGTCGAGCGGTACGTAGACCTGCAGACCCTTGGAACCACTGGTCTTGGGGTACCCGATCAAGCCCTCGACGTCGAGTCTGTCCTTGAGGATCTGGGCCACCTGGCAACATTCGATGATCGAAGCAGGTGGGCCTGGATCGAGGTCGAAGACCATCATGTCGGGATAACTGCGCCGACCGTCCTCGAACCGCCACATCGGCGTGTGCAGTTCCAGGCTGGCCAGGTTCACGATCCAGGTCAGGGAGGCCAGATCGGAGACGAGCACGTGATGTACCGAGCCGCCGGCTCCCTTGGACCCCAGGCTGGGCACCTCAACCGAGTCGATCCACTCGGGAGCAGAACGAGCGTTGTTTTTCTCGAAGAACGACTTCTGGTCGACTCCATTGGGATATCTCCTGACCGTGAGAGGTCGGCCCCGCAGGTGGGTCAGAAGAACTGGGGCAATGCTCACGTAGTAGCGCAAGACGTCACCCTTGGTGAACCCGGCGTCGGGGTACAAGACCTTGTCCAGGTTGGACAGGGTCAACTCACGACCTTCGACTGACACGATGGTCCGATCAGCGCTGGCCACCCGTCAGCCCCGCCGGTTCGAATGACCGCCCGGGAACAAACAGATCGCAGGTTTCAAGAAGCTCGCAAGGCGCCCGAGGTGGACAGGGCCGATCGAATGGCCTCGATCAGCTCAGGCCGGGCCATCTTGGACCGGCCCTGGATGCCGAGATCCTTGGCCCGCTCGTACAGGTCGGCCTTGGACAGGCTCGACGGGTCAAATGCGGGCGGAGGATCCGACTCCTCGGAACCCCGAACACCTGGCCGCTGTGCCGAGCCCGACCGACCCGGATGTGACGATCCCGGCGACTGTATGGACCGACGGTCCTGCGATGCTTCCAGGGAACGCTCCAAGGCCGCCATCAGATCCAACACATTGCTATCTCGGTTATCGGGTGTGGGCGGGGTAGGTAGGGCGAGCCCATCGTTCTTGGAGGCGATCAGATCCAAGACGCGGTGGCGATAGTCGTCCCGGTAGCGGTAGGGATCCCAATCGGTGGTGAGGGAGTCGATCAGGGCCACCGCAGTATCAAGCTCACGCCCGGCGAATTCGTGCTGATCGCTGGACGAGCCGATGCTCTCGGCCGGAGCCCTCACCTCGTCGGCGAAGTACATGGTCTCCAGCACCAGGATCTCCTTGTCGGCCCGCACCGTGGCCAGGTATTGCTTGGACCTCATAACGATCGTGGCTATGCCCACCTTGTCAGATCTCCTCATAGCCTGATGCAGGAGGGAATAGGGCTTGGAGCCCGCTTCTTCCCGCGCCCCCAGGTAGTAGGTAGTGCGATAAAAGATGGGGTCGATCTCGGACTGCTGGACAAAATCGGTGACCTCGATGTTGCGCGACCGGCCTGGTTCCACCGCCTCCAGTTCCTCCGCAGACAGCAGGACGAACCTCCCGTCACCGCTGTCGTAGCCCTTCACGATGTCGGAGTAGTCAACCTCATCCCCGCTGTCCCGATTGACCCTCTTGTGGGCGATTCGGGAGCTGGTGCCCTTTTGAAACTCGTTGAAATGAACCGACTTGTCCTGGGTGGCCGGATACAGGCCAACCGGGATGCTCACCAAACCAAAGCTCAGTGAGCCGGTCCAGAGGGTTCGAGCCAATCAGGGTCTCCGTCTCTAATGCCTGGCCGACGAGGCAGTACCGGCGACCCGGTCTCCTAGAGCCTTGAGCCCCTCGTCAACCAGACCCTTGGCCACATGAGGAAGGAACTCGCCTTCCTCCTCCCTCAAGCGATGGCACACTCGTTCTGTGACCAGCGTCATCTTGGAAGCACCATCATCTCGGCCACAAACCGCTCGTCCTCCGCATCCATGGTGGGCCACTTTACCAATTGAACCCCTTCGCAGCAGCAGCAGCTATTTTGCCCTACTGCGGGGTAGGTGGTACTAACGCCTGCGATCCCGCACGGCGTCCTTGACCTTGTCTCCGGCCTTGTCCACCGCGTCTCTCACCGAGCCGATGGCCCGGTCGACCTTGCCCTCACGCTTGAGCGCGCTATCGCCAGTCAAGTCCCCTGCCGCTTCTTTGGCCTTGCCCTTGAGCTTGTCCGTATTGGTCATGGCTGATCAGTACCCGGAAGTCAGGGTGGGCAAACTCGGGCTAGCATTTCGGAGACCTCGTGGGTGGCGGGACGAAGGGGGGCCTGTGGTGCCTGTGGAACTCAAGTTGGCAGTGACTGGGCTGGACACGACGCCAATCGTAAGCGTGCAGGGCGAGATCGATGTCGCCACCGCGCCTCAGCTACGAGACGAGCTTTTGATACTCGACGCCTCGGGACACAGCTCGGTGATCGTCGATCTGGAAGAAGTGGGATTCATGGACTCGACGGGTCTGGGAGTTCTGGTCAGCGGACTCAAACGGTCCCGTGCCGGAGGGGGCGAGCTGAGCGTTGTCTGCAGCCGGGCCCCGCTGCTCAAGGTTTTCAATCTGACCGGCTTGAGTGACCTGCTGACCATCTACCCCAGCGTGGAGTCGGCTATGGCCGCCTTCGAACCCGGCTCCGAGGGTGACCAGACCTGAGCCCGACGGAGGGTGGATCAGGCCACTTCGGCTTGAATGATTTCGTCTCGATTGATGATTACGTCCTCGTCGGTATCGGTCAGGATCCAAAGGGTGGAAGAGCGCCCGGCCCAGCTAATGAGCCGACCGGTGAGGTGACCCCGCAGCGTCTCCACAGCGATGCGCATACCTTCATGAGAACTCAGCCAGGCCGCATCGACCTCCCCTTGAGCCGCGCCGCCAACCCGTTGGCGACGCAAGGTTTGACACCGAGCTGCTCGCCTCGATGCCTCCGGCTCTTGAATTGAAGTGGTTGCCATTGTCCTGCCCGAAGGTCCCATAGGTTCCCCTTTGTCCCTTATTCCTTCGGACAGTGGGGTCATAAACCTTGAGCAGTTCTCCCCCTCAAGAACAACCCGAAGTGGTCCCGCAACTAGGGCAGACGTAGCACGACCCGGCGCGCTGCATGGCGTTGCCGCACTGATAGCAATAGGGGGCGTCCTTGGCCTGGGACCTGACAATGAGCCCGCCGTCAGCACCGGTTCCTGATTCGGAGCCAGGGTAGCCCCGCTCCGCCAACTCAATGGGGGTCTCCTCCAGGCGGCCCATGGGCGTGGTGTTCTCCTCCACCCCGGGCAGGGTGGGCTGGAGCCGCTCCTCGGTGGTCTGAATGCCCAGCTCGAGCCGGTCGGCCACGCTCATGTAGTCCACGGCCAACCTGCGAAATATGTAGTCCACCAGGCTGACCGCGATACGAAGATCCGGATCGTCGGTCATGCCCGCAGGCTCAAAGCGCATGTTGGTGTACTTGCGCACGAAGGTGGCCAGGGGCACGCCGTGCTGGAGACCGAGACTCACGGCCACCGCAAAGGCGTCCATGATCCCGGCCAGGGTGGAACCCTGCTTGGACACCTGCATGAACACTTCACCGGGGCGACCATCCTCGTACTCCCCTACCGTCACGTAGCCCTCGCAGTCCGCCACCCGGAACTTGAACGTGGAGGACCGCCGCCTTCGAGCCAGGCGCTCCCTGACCGGCTGCTTGACCACAACCGTGGTCTGATGGGCCAGGGCATCCTCCAGCTTGGCAACCTTGGCCGCCAGGTCGGCGTCGTGGGACTCGGGAGCCAGATCGAAGCCGGCCCCGGCCTTTTTGGTGGTGGACAAGGGCTGTCCGACCTTGCAGTTGTCCCGGTAGATGGCCACTGCCTTGATTCCCAGCTGCCAAGCTTCGATGTGAAGCTGCTCCACTTCTTCGATGGTGGCGTCTTCGGGCATGTTCACCGTCTTGGAGATGGCTCCGGAAATAAACGGCTGCACCGCGCCCATCATGCGCACGTGACCCCGGTAATGGATGGTGTTGTCCCCCATGGAGCAGGCAAATACGGCTAGATGCTCCGACGACAGATGGGGGGCGCCCACGATCGACTTGTGCTCGTCGATGTAAGCCACGATCTCGATTCCCTGCTCGTCGGTATAGCCCAGCTTGCGCAGGGCCCTGGGCACCGTCTGATTGACAATCGACATCGTCCCCCCGCCCACCAGCTTCTTGGTCTTGACCAGGCTCAAGTCGGGCTCGACCCCGGTGGTGTCGCAGTCCATGAGCAGTCCGATGGTGCCAGTAGGGGCCAGCACGCTGGCCTGGGAATTGCGCACCCCGTACTGCTCTCCCATCTCGACGGCCAGCTCCCAGGCCTCCTGTGCCGCGTCCAACAAGGCGGTAGGAACCAGCTCCTCGTCGATGGAGGCCACCTTCTCCCTGTGCATGCGCAACACGTTGATCATGGCCTCGGAGTTCTCGTGAAAGCCGGCAAACGGGCCCATACGGGCAGCAGTGCGAGCCGAGGTCACGTAGGAATGACCAGTGAGCAGGGCGGTAATGGCCGCCGCCCAGGCCCGTCCCTGATCGGAATCATAGGGGAGACCCTCGGCCATGAGCAGTGCTCCCAAGTTGGCGTAGCCGATGCCCAGCTCGCGAAATCTGCGCGAGTTCTCCGCAATCTTGTCCGTGGGGTAGTCGGCGTTGCCCACGAGGATCTCCTGGGCGGTGAACATGACCTCGACCCCGGCCTTGAATCCGGCCACGTCGAAATTTCCCATCTCGTCCATGAAGGCCAGAAGGTTCATCGACGAAAGGTTGCAAGCCGAGTTGTCCAGATGGACGTACTCGCTGCACGGATTACTGCCATTGATCCGCCCGGTGTTGGGCGCCGTGTGCCAGGCGTTGATGGTGGTGTCGAACTGCAGGCCGGGATCGGCACACTCCCAGGCCGCCTTGGAGATCTGGCGGAACAGATCCCGGGCCTTGACCGTTTCGACTATTGACCCGTCAGTCACGGCCCGCAGGTTCCAGTCGGAGTCGTCCAATACGGCCTGCATGAAACCATCGGTCAGGCGCACCGAGTTGTTGGCGTTCTGGTACTGGATAGAGTGGCTGTCCCGCCCGTCCAGATCCATGTCGAAGCCGGCGTCGGCCAGGGCCCGAGCCTTGCGTTCCTCAATGGCCTTGCACCAGATGAAGTCAGTGATGTCGGGATGATCGGCGTTGAGAATGACCATCTTGGCCGCCCGACGGGTCTTGCCCCCCGACTTGATGGTGCCGGCCGATGCATCGGCCCCCCGCATGAAGCTCACCGGGCCTGAGGCCGTTCCACCCCCCTGGAGCAGTTCGCGCGACGACCGGATCTTGGACAGGTTGACCCCGGCTCCTGAGCCTCCCTTGAAGATGGTGCCTTCCTCCACGTACCAATTGAGGATGGAGGCCATAGTGTCGTCCACGGCCAAGATAAAACAGGCCGATGCCTGCTGGGGTACGCCCTTTACTCCGATGTTGAACCACACCGGTGAGTTGAAGGCCGCCTTTTGGGTGATGACCAGGTGCTTGAGCTCCGCCCGGAAGGCCTCGGCCTCTTCCTCGTCTTCGAAATAGCCGTCCTTGTTGCCCCAGGCGGTAATTGTGTCGGCCACCCGGTCGGCCACTTGACGCAACGACCATTCCCGCTCGGGGGTCCCCAGAGTGCCCCGGAAGTATTTCTGGCTCAATATGTTGGTTGCGTTCACGCTCCAGGTGGACGGAACTTCGACGTCGCACTGCTCGAATGCCACCGAAGCGTCGCGGAAGTTGGTAATCCGGGCGTCCCGGCGCTCCCAGGTCACCTCGTCGTAGGGGTCGATCCCCGGGGTTGTGAAGTGGCGGCGTAGGCCAATACCGCTGCGCTGTGGAGTCATTGCCATGAGATTGAGTGTCCCTCCTGAATGAGCTGCCCTTGGTGTCCGAAGTTGAAGTTGTCGTCCGGTAGGTTGACCTGTTCAGTCGACCGTCTCTGACGTTCTTACCACATGATGTTGTGGTGTCAATCCCTGCGATCACAAGATAGTGCGTTTAATTACACCACCGTAGTTATCTGGTGTCAACGATGACGGTACTGGAAATCTCCTGGTCAGGACCCGTTCGCGAAGGTTCGCAGTCGGGAATTGATATCTTGCCTGCCCGTGGGAGTCGTGGTGGCCATCGATGCCGGAACTACCGGAGTGAAGGCCCTGGCCATCGACGAGTCGGGCCGACCCGTGGCCTCTGCCTACCAGGAAGTGAACCAAATCTTTCCCCGTCCAGGCTGGGTGGAGCACGACCCTGGCGAAATATGGCAACGCTGCCTGACCACCCTTTCCTCCGTTGCCGACCATCTGGGCGCCGAGGGTCGTGCCATCGCCGCCATCGGCATCACCAATCAACGGGAGACCACCGTGGTGTGGGACCGGTCCAGCGGGCTGCCACTTCACAACGCCATCGTGTGGCAGGACCGCCGTACGGCGGCAAGGTGTGAGGAATTGCTAGAAATGGGGCACTTCGATCTGGTGCGATCAATCACTGGACTCGTGCCCGACCCCTACTTTTCCGCGACCAAGCTGGAGTGGCTGTTGGGTGAGGGAGGCGTCGAGGTCAGCGCCGGCCTGGCATTCGGGACCGTCGACTCCTGGGTGGCGTGGAACCTGACCGGGGGTGCCCATGTAACGGATCCCTCCAATGCCTCCAGAACCATGCTGTTCGACATCCGGTCCCGGTGCTGGTCCGAAGATTTGTGTTCGTTGTTCTCGATACCCATTGAGCTGTTGCCCACCGTCACACCGACAAGCGCCCGTGTGGGTGAGACCGTCTCGGGATTGGGCTCGGTGCCTGCTGGCATCCCGGTGGCAGCAATGGTTGGCGACCAGGCGGCAGCCCTGTTCGGCCAAGCCTGCTTTGAGCCCGGCATGACCAAGAACACCTACGGCACGGGCAGTTTCGTATTGATGAACGTGGGATCCGAATGTCCCGATCCGGCCGATGGGCTATTGACCAGCGTGGCTTGGGACCTGGGAAACTCGCCAGGAGGTAATCCAGCCCTGGAAGTGGCCGGAGGGGGCGTTCCCCCCCAAGGAGGTGAAAGGGGAAGCCTGGCCTATGCCCTCGAAGGCTCGATTTTCTCCACCGGGGCCACCGTGCAGTGGTTGAGGGATGGCCTGGAAATCATCGATTCGGCCGCCGACGTCAACGCACTGGCCAGATCGGCAGGATCCAACGGCGGCGCCTATCTGGTACCGGCCTTTTCCGGGCTGGGAAGCCCATGGTGGGACCCATGGGCCCGCGGGGCAATCGTGGGCCTGTCGCCAGGTGTCGGACGGGCACAACTGGCTCGGGCCGCCCTCGAGTCGATGGCCTTTCAAACCCGGGATGTCGTGGAGGCCATGACTCGGGCCACCGGCCGGCCCGTGCGGAACCTTCGGGTCGACGGCGGGGCCAGTGCCTCGGACTTCATGCTCCAGTTCCAGGCCGACCAACTCAACGTCGTCGTAGCCAGGCCAACCGTTCCCGAAACCACGGCCCTGGGAGCCGCGTACCTGGCCGGCCTGGCCGTGGGCATGTGGTCCAACCAGTCCGAGATCTCCACCCTGTGGCATCAGGACGCGGCATTTCACCCCGATGATGGGGCCGGGGCGGCCGATAAGCTTCACCAGGGCTGGCTGCGAGCCATCCAGGCGGCGAAAGGTTGGGCCCGATCAAGCGGTCCCTGAGGCCACCACCGCCAGGCCATCCGAGACACCAATGAGCACTCCCACGCCAGTCCGACTCCATCAGACCCCACCCCAACCTCAGCCGGTCCCCAAATCGCTCATGACCGGGCCAACCGCGCCTGGGGCCTGCGAGGATGATACGGTCCGAACTCAAGTGGTCCGATGGCCGGGCCGGTTCGCCGGGGGCGACAATGAAGAAGCTTCACTTGGTTGGTTTCACAACCGATCTGGAGGCTCTGATCTTCAGCACCAGCCAGGGCTCCGAGTCGGGGAACTTCCTGGTGGATGTCGATGCGGACCTCCTGGGTGCAATCGAAGAGTCGCGCCAGTGGCGAGGGCGCAATGTGGCCGACCAAGACATCCGCGAGTCTGAATTTGATCCAGAAATAGGTACGGAGGACTCCGTCGCCCGGCCGGCTCCACCCGGCCGGTCCAGCGGGCGGGGCAGCATGCTGTCGCCCCGAGAGATCCAAGCCCGGCTGAGGTCGGGTCTTACCGTGGTCGAAGTAGCAGCCATTGCCGAAGTGGACCAGGAATGGATCGAGCGTTTTGCTCAACCGGTGCTGGCAGAGCAAACGCTGATAGTCAAGCGGGCCCTGGCCACAACGTTCAGCAAACCGAGACTGGGCCCGTCGTCCATGCCGGTTCGCCAGTCCATGTTGTCGAACCTCGCCCTGCGGGCGATCTATCCCTCCGAGGCGGCCTTCATGGGCGCTTGGCGAGTCGGCTTCCTCGACGGCAATAACTGGTCCCTGACGTTCACCTTCCACTACCGAAGGCGGCTCCAATCGGCCACCTGGCAGTTCGACACGTCCACTCGTGAACTGTGGGCACGCAACGCTCTGGCCTCCGATCTCGCCTACTCCGACGGAAAGCCAGCTCGACGCTCCGGGACATCGGGACCGCATTTCGGGCACCAGGATCTTGTCTCTGCGGCTCCGGCGACTGCTCCCAAATCCATTGATATCGGAGACCGGACCGGTGCAGACCGGACACTTGAGTCACCCAAGAGAACTGCTCGACGGGCGGCAGGCTCGAGCCCGAGAAGAACTGCCGCGGGGTCGGCCGACCGGAGCGCCGGTGACGCACTGGCGACGCAAAAGGCCAGGAGGCCTGGGACAGCGCCAAAAGCTGCAGCGGCCTCCAAGCGACCGGCAGCGGATAAGAAGGTCTTGCTCGCAAAAAGAGCAACAGCCAAAAAAGCGGCAGCACAAAGGGCCGCAGTGGCCAAGAAGGCCGCAGTGGCCAAGAAGCAGCCTCAGCGTTCGCCTGCCAATCGAAAGATGGTTCGGACACCAACGGCTCGCATGATCCCAGCGAAGGCAACAAGAACCAAGAGGGCGGCGCCGGCGACGCGATCGGTGGCGCCGACGCGATCGGTGGCGCCGGCGAAATCGGTCAAGGCGACAGCCAGAAGCACCCCCCGGGCGAACCGGCCGAACGGGCCGATCCCGACACAAACACGCACCACGCTGGAAAGGTCGGTGCCTCCCGCCCGCACGCTCAATCAGAGTGCGATCCGGGCGCCGTCACGTGCTGCCACAAACCATTACGGCTCCCGCCCAGTTCCCGATCCCGATCCCGTCAACGAACGCAGGCCCCGTCCCCTCAGGCCGAGGCCCCTCACTCCCCTTCCGTCCAATTCACCACCCAGCCCGACTGGGTCGGGCACCACCATGCGGGCAGAGATGGGAACCGGGTCCTCGAACGGATTCCGACAGACCGGTTGGGCCGATCGGCCCGGCCGACCGCGTTTGGTGGGGCAAATCGGAACGCGACGGCCTCAAGCGATACATGCCTCCGGATTCGACCCGCCCGACGCCGCTGGCGTGGATCAGCGCCAACGGCCGCTCCGGCCCCGCCCGCTTCGGCCCGGTCCTCCGGGAGCAGTCCAAGACCGCGCCACCCCCTAGCCCTGGCCGAAGGGTCAGCTCGAACCTAGGTCCAAGGCTTCGGCGACCTGGGACAGGGCGCCCAGATGATCGTCGACGGAGGCGAGTCCGGCCCCCATGGTGTTGACCGACAGGTGAGTCGCGCCTGAGGCGCGCCAGCGCTGGGCATGATCAACCACGCGGTGTACTCCCCCCTCCCCCCATGTGACCTGACCCTCCATTCCCATGTCGGCAAGATCTCGGCCCACCTCTGCCGCGGCTTGATGCACCATGTCTCGAGCCCCGTCCAGCTTGGGTCCTGGAGGAAGCAGTGGAAACCATCCGTCGCCAAGTTGACCGGCGCGCCGGTAGGCCAGAGGAGACTGGGCCCCGAACCAGATTGGGATCGGTCGCTGCACGGGTAAGGGAGCCAATCCGGCTCCGGTCACACGCTCATGGGGCCCGGCGTGGGTAACGGATTCTTCCGTCCACAACCGGCGCATCAAATCCACCTGCTCGCCCATCCGTGCTCCCCTATCGGAGAACTCCTTGCCCAAGGCTTCGTACTCGACCGAATTCCAACCCAATCCCACGCCGAGGCGAAATCGGCCACCGGTGAGCAGGTCGATCTCGGCCGCCTGCTTGGCCACCAGCACTGTTTGGCGCTGGGGCAGGATGATGATGCCCGTCACCAGCTCGAGCGAAGTTATCGCCGCAAGGTAGCCGAACAACACAAACGGCTCGTGGAATGTCGTGCGCAGGTCGTAGGGGCCACGCCAGTTGGGGTGCACTTTGGTGTCGGCCCCCAGCACGTGGTCGTAGACCAACAGGTGGGAAAAGCCCAGACCCTCTACACCTGTCGCGTAGGCGCGAATGGCGCCAGGGTCGGTCCCGATCTCGGTCTGGGGGAAAACGACGCCGATCTGCACGCTTCTTGTTTACCTCAACGGGCATCGCGCTGGTTTGCGTCGGCCCAGAGCCGGCATCGAAGGGGCTCGCCACGGCAAGGGGCAAGGGTCCCTTCGATATGCTCCACGAGTTCGGCCCCCGTTCATGACACAGGCAGGTCCCGCCGCCGAAGCTCGGGTTCATGGAGATGGGCCTAGGCTGATTTGATGGACAGGACCGAGGTAGTCGAGTTCATCCACCAGCACCATCGCGCCATCTTGTTGACCCGTCGACGTGACGGTTCAGCCCAGCTCTCGCCGATCGTGGCCGCTGTGGATACCGACGGCCGGGTCGTCGTTTCCAGTCGCGAGACGGCTATGAAGGTGAAAAACACACGCCGCGATGGAAACGTGTCCCTTTGCGTGTTCAGCGACGACTTCTTCGGTCCTTGGATACAGGTCGACGGCACGGCCGAGGTTCTCAGCCTGCCTGGGGCCATGGACGCGCTGGTGGGCTACTACCGATTGGTGAGCGGGGAGCACCCCGATTGGGACGAGTACCGCGCGGCCATGACCAGTGAAAAGCGGGTCCTTCTGGCCATCACCGTCACTCGGGCTGGGCCGGACCTCTCGGGATAGCCAGCGCCGGCACGCAACCAGGCAACAAAAGAAACATTCATACATGCAGACATTTGTTAGACCGCAGTTTAGTTGGTACATTTGCTGTTCTTGAATGTGACTACAGAAAACGGCCGCCCACGCCGGCTCACGCAGCCAGAGCGGTCAGCCGCCACACGCCAGGCCCTGCTCGACTCCACGATCGAATGCTTGATCGAGTTCGGCTACGACAAAGCGACGACCGACCAGATCTCTGAACGGGTGGGCCTCTCGCGGGGCGCACACCTCCATCATTTCCAGACGCGCGCGACGTTGATCGTCGCCGCTACGGGCGAACTCGCGAAGCGCATTGCTGCGGACCTCGGAGACCGAATCGACCAGCTGCCGGAAGGGACCGGGCGCCGAGGGGCGGCGCTCGACACGATCTGGGAGGTCTTCACCGGGCCGCTGTTCCAGGCGGTCCTCGAGCTCGCGATCCACGCCCGCACCGAGCCCCAGCTGCAAAGACAATTCGGGCTCCTGGAGCAGGTGGTAAGACACGGCTCTGGCCGCCTCCTGCGGCAGGTATTTGGACGCGATCTAGCCGACCACCGCTTTGATGACATGATCGCGCTGGTTGTGTCTACGATCCGGGGTCTCGCGATCCTACCGATCCTGGATCCAAGCTACAGCCCCGAGAAACGCTGGGGCTTCTGCCGCACGTCTCTTCTGTCCCTAATGCAAGACGACCCCGACGGCGTCGGAGCGATAGCGGCGCCGCAAGGAAACGGCGGTTCAAAGTGATCGGCGGACGGCGCACTGAAGTCGGCGCACAACACGTCGCATATCACCAATCTCGGTTTCGATTGCCGCTGACGCGTCGGGCACGCCACCTGGCAATCGCGTGCCTGGCAACCGTCGCCGCGACGGTGTTCGTCGGTAGCAACCCGATGCTGGTGGGTGGTAACGCCGTATCGAGCGCAAGCACCTGCTCGCCATCTCATCTCGTCACCATCACCATCCCGAGTGATGGAGACATCCCGGCGCAGTGGTTGAACTATTCCGGGCCGCCGCGAGCAAACGTACTGTTACCCGCATGCTATAACCCGAGCCAGCGATATCCCCTACTGGTCATGCTCAATGGACTGTCGCAGAACTACAACGATTACGTTACTGAGGGGCTGATTCCAGCGTTTGATGGCCTCAATGCTATCGTGGTCATGCCCGAAGGGGGTAGCGGCTGGTACGCCGACTGGTGGAACGACGGCCAGCGGGGCGATCCGGCATGGGAGAGCTACGAGCTCAATAAAGTGATCCCTACCATCTTGGCCCGGTATCCGATCCTGCCGCAGCGGCAATACCACGCAATCGGCGGCCTCTCAATGGGCGGGTTGGGTGCCACCTACTTGGGTGGCCGGCTCCCAGGCTTCTTCGGCTCCGTAGCCTCCCTCTCCGGTTTCGTGGACCTCAAATGGAACAGCTTGAACCACAACTCCCCCGTCGCCCCTACTCTCGTCGACCTGGCCATGGGCCTCACCTCGCAGCCTGCCGTCAACGAGCTCATCGACGGAGGCATCCCGACCTTAGAGACCGTCCTTGCAGGCGACTACAAGTTGTATCCCGTCTTGGGACCCCCAGACGGCTTCTACTTCGACGGTCACAATCCGACGAGCCTGGCGATGAACTTGCAGCAGACTCGTGTGTTCGAGAGCACAGGCACTGGTTTTCCAAGCAGCGCCGGCCTGGCCGCCATCAAGGCCAGCCCGGCAAGCGCGGAGGGCATAGCCGTCGGATCCGCTGAGGAGTCAGCGATCATCTATCCGATGAACGATGGTTATCACACGGCTTTGACTGGGGCCGGCGTTGACGTCACCTTTCAGGTTCACTCGGGCGGTCACGATAACCCAGACTTCATGAATGAGATCAAGGCCATGGTGGCGTGGGGGCTTTTCAAACCCGTGAATACTCATCCGACCTCCTGGGCCAATGACACGGTGGCGACAAGCGGACAGCTCTGGGACATTTCCTACCGATTCGATCAGCCGCCAAGTCAGGTCGTGCAGTTCCGACAGAAGGGAAACTCGCTGTCGATCAGCGCAGCGGGATCGGACGTCACTATTCGCACGAACCGGGGCTGTGTCATCAAGACCACCACGCCGGCAACTATTCAGATTTTGAGCGGCAATTGCAGGTAAACGAGTCCCGGACCTCTCGGGCTAGACAGTCAGGGTGCAGTGGTATTACTGCCGGGCCCGCATCCATTGGTAGGCCCGAGGAGCAACTGTTCGAAGGATCGGTGCCACCAGCGGGAGGGCGGCGGCATTGATTTCCAGTCTGGGGTCGTAAAGGCGACGCAGCACCAGGGATGACACCTGCTCCTCGGTCCGCCGGACCGGCCGAGGAGGCATCTTGAGTCCCCCGGTACGCACCGCCTCAAGCCCCATCTCGGTGGGCACCCACCCGGGGTAAACGACGTGAAGGAAGACGCCATCGCCTCGCACGTCATAGGACAAACTTTCGGTTGCCGCCGACAGGGCAGCCTTGCTCGCTGAGTAGTCGCCGGCGCCCGATCCGGGAGCCCGGGCATCGTCAGAGCTCACGTTGGCGATGGCTCCCGTGCCCCGACGGCGCATGCCGGGGAGCACGCTCAACATGGCTGCGTAGGGGGCGACGAAGTTCACCTCCAAGACGTCACGGATGGACTCTGGCGTGGCCGGCTCGGTGCGGACGACCCCTTCCACTCCGGCCACGTTGGCCAGGATATCGATACGGCCGTATTCGCTTTCGACCTTATCCAACAGTGCGACGAAGGACGCCACATCGGTCAGGTCACATACCCGGTATCCCGACAGAGGAGCGCTACGGCGCATCTCCAACCCGAGTGCGACCAGGCGCTCTTCGCGCCGCGCCATCCCCACCACGGTCGCCCCGGCCCGGGCCAGATCCACAGCCAGGCGACGGCCGATCCCAGACGAGGCGCCGGTGACTACCGCCACCCTGCCCCGGTAGTCCGTCGTTCGTGGGCCACGTCCGGCCGCCCAGGCGCTCATGACGCCAACCTAGCCCGCCATGGCTTGTGGTCATTGCACAGAACGGCACGGGTGGCCGCTGCTATGGCGCGTAGTCACTGCCCAGAACAGCATCGGCGGCCGCTTCGGCCGATGAATCGGGGCCGAATCCAACGCCGATGCGCTGGTCTGGTCGGCGTCGCTGCTGGTGAACCAGGTGGTAGAGGACCTGTTGATCCGCCGAAGTCGGATCGCCCATGGGCAGGGCCCGCGGGTACAGGCGGCGTTCCAGGACCGGATTGAGCTCGGCGGCATAGATGCTCAACTTGGCCAGGAGGAGCAGGAAGGCCACGATACCGATGACAGACCCAAAGGTTCCATAGGTATTGGAGGCGTTCTTGAGCTCATGGGTAACCAGTCCGGTGCCCACGGTTATCAACAGGGTGAAGGCCACCCCCCCGGCGATGGCGCCGGGGAGGAGAGATCGGGTTCTGATGGACTTGGGAGTGAGGACGCCGAAGGCGACAAAATACAGCCCGACGTTGAGGGCCAGCAGGCCAACGATGATCAGAACGCGAACGGCGTAGCTTTGGGCCGGGCCTGTGGCATAGGTAGAAGCAAGGGCGTTGACCACGAACCCGCCGCCGATGATGAACAAGCCAGCCAGGCTACGACCCAGGCGGGGCAGGAACCCCGTCCGCTCCAACCAGGGAACATTCCACACTGTGGCCATGGCCGCTTCGGCATTCTGGGTCACGCCCTGGGCCCCGTACAGGAGCCCGACCAGGCCGATGACCAGGCCCAAGGTGCTGCCATGGAGCTGGCTCCCGCCCGCCGGATTGAAGCTGGCCCCCACTACGGGAAACTGGTGCAGGGTGGAGACGATCCCATTGCCGAGAGACTTCTGGCCGATGAATCCGAAGATGGTCACCACCACCAAAAGCAGGGGGAAGATGGCGGTGAATCCATACCAGGCCAGGCTGACTACCACCAGGTTGGCGCTATCGTCACCGAACTTCTTATTCACCGCATAGGCCGCACCGGCGACTCGATTACGTCGCTGCCAACGGTCGGCTACGCCCAGCACCAACGGGATGGGGTTCATGGTCCCAGCATCACCGCCTCATTCACCCAGGGCGTCCCATATGAGGTTGGTGGAATCATCCGAGTTCAACAGGTCGAGCGGAGATTTCTTGTCGATGTGTCCAACCAGTCCGTTGTACAGGCCGTAGCCCACCAGTTCCTGGAGCCGGGGGGGAAAGCCCTTTACCATGGAGGGCGGAATTCCTAGCTGTTGGTTTTCCTGCTGGCGGATGTAGCCCGCGCAGTAGTTCATGGCAATGCCTATCCGGCGCTGATTGGTCCGGTTGGCTCCTCCGCCGTGCCACAGGCTGCCGGGCCACACCAGGACACTGCCCCTGGCCATCTCGGCAGCAATGGTGGGCAGATCGACCCCGTAAGCGGGCAATTCTGGGTCCAGGTGTGATCGGGGCACCAGACGGGTAGCCCCGTTGGCATCGGTGAAGTCGGTCAGGGCCCACATGGTGTTGCACACCGTGGGTGGGTGAGGTCGGGGGATGGGCAGGAGCTGGTCGTCGGCATGGAGGGGCTGGGGCGTCTCGCCTGGACCGATGTTGATCGACGACAGCGAGGACACGAGGCAGCCCGGATCGAGGACCGCCTCCACCAAGGGCAGGACGTTCGGATGGACCGGCACCTTGAGCCAGGGTCCGCCGTGGACCAGGAGGTTATAGACCCGAAGGGTCTTGGATCCCTCAAAAGAATTACGGGCAGGCTTGATATCCAGTTCCACTTCTAAGCGGCTGAGGTCGTCGGCCAGCTCATCGAGCAGGTCCCCTTCGATCGCATCAGGAATGACAGTCCAGCCCTGCTCGGCTATGCGCTGGGCATGGTCTGGAACCTGTAGTTCAGGGCTCATTGTGGTCATGGGATCTCCCCTATCGCGTCTATCCCCAAGTTGCATCGCAATCAATCAGGGCCGTCCCCAGTCCTCGGGGACGGACCCAACGGTACCGGTCGACCGCGCCATCGCGGCGGGCAAAGAAGCGATACGACTGACGGAGGTGCCAACATGGGGAGGTGATCGATCACGACCTGGCCGAGCGGGTCACATCCATCGGTCGCCACAACGGCCTGGCCGCGGTGGGCATCGCCTCAGCCCGGCCGTTCGACCGAGCTCTGCGGATCATGCTTGAACGGCGGGACGCCGGGTTACATGGGGGCATGAGGTTCACCTACTCCGATCCCCACAGGAGCACCGATCCTGTCCGGTCCCTCCCCCTGGCCCGCTCCGTCGTGGTGGGAGCGCTCCATTACCTACGCCAGGACCCAGGCCTTACCCGACCCCACGGGACAAGCCCTCAAGGCGGTGAGGACACAAGGGGCAACTCGGCTCGGGTGGCCCGTTATTCGTGGTCCGACCACTACGAGACCATCACGACAGCCCTGGGCCATATCGCTGAGGAACTGGTCGCTTCGGGTTGGAGTGCGGTAGTTCGCGTCGACGACAATGCCCTGGTGGACAAGGAGGCCGCAGTGCAGGCCGGGCTCGGTTGGTACGGCAAGAACACCCTCGTTCTTTTGCCCGGGGCAGGTTCGTACTTCGTCTTGGGGTCGGTGATCACCGACGCCCCCCTACCGTTCAGCACCGTCCCCGTGAATGATGGATGCGGCCGCTGCACCCGCTGCATGTCGGCATGTCCCACCGGGGCCCTGGTCGCACCGGGGGTACTCGACGCTAGGAAATGCTTGGCCTGGCTGCTGGAAGCCCCTGGACAATTTCCCCGAGAGCATCGCTCGGCTCTGGGCGATCGCATCTACGGATGTGATGACTGCCAGGAGGCGTGTCCCATAAACCGGGTGGCAACCCGCCATCGCCCCGGCCCACTGATCGAGGCCTCGGACGAGCCCACGGTCAGCCTCACAGGCCTGTTGGCTCTCTGCGACGACGAGCTTCTCAAGAGATATGGGCGCTGGTACATACCCAAGCGCCAGGCTCGCTTCGTGAGGCGCAACGCGCTGGTGGCTCTGGGCAATGTTGGCAATGGGTTGGATCCCGAGGTGGTCCATTCCCTTCGCGGCGCCCTTGCCAGCACCGATCCCATCGTGCGTTCCCACGCCGTATGGGCCTGTGCCCGACTGGGCCTTCATGGATTGTTGGGCGCCGGCCTCGAGGGCGAGACCGATCCCCACGTGTTGGAGGAACTGGCCCTGGCCGGTGCCGGGACCACACCCTGAGCCACCTACTAGTCACCGCGGACTTCCCTCCCAAGATCGGAGGCATCCAATCCTATTTGTGGGAGCTGTGGCGAAGGCTGCCCACTGACGATTTCGCCGTCCTGACCACCGCTCATCGGGACGCTCGAACCTTCGATCGATCGAGTGGCATGAAGATCGAACGGATCAAGGCCCCGGTCATGCTGCCCACCTTTCGGCTGGCTGATCGGATCAACCGCATGGCCAACGACATGGGAGCCGGCCTCGTCGTGTTGGATCCGGCACTTCCCTTGGGCCTTATCGCCCCTCTCCTCAAGCCGGCCTATGCAGTCGTGGTGCACGGGGCCGAGGTCACCGTACCCAATCGGTTACCCGGATTGAACCGGGCCCTGG
>JBOGIG010000076.1:0-99600 GCA_050742455.1 Acidimicrobiales bacterium | reverse complement strand
GTGCAGCGGGGGCGGCGCAACCGCCAGGCCGTCATCGATGCCCTGCTGGACCTGTGCGAGGAGGGCGACATCCGACCCGGAGCGGCGGCCATCGCCCAGCGGGCGGGCCTGGCCACCCGGTCGGTGTTTCATCACTTCGATGACCTGGAATCCCTCTTGGCCGACGCCATCGAGACACAGTCCCGACGTCACTGGCACGTGCTCGGACCGGTCGATCCTGCCCTTCCCCTTTCCGATCGAGTCGAAGCCGTTATCTCCCAGCGGGCGTGCCTGTTCGAGCGAATCGGGCACGTGCGCAGGGCCGGCGTCGCCCGCGAGCACGAGTCCGCCAACCTGGCCCGTCACCTCGCCCGCAGCCGGCGCGCCCTGGCGGCCCATCTGCGGGAGAACTTGTCTCCCGAGATCAAGGCCATATCCGGCCCGGCTCGCTCCGGCCTGGAGGCGATGGCTTCGTGGGAAGCCTGGGAGTCGCTGCGCGCCAACCAATCGCTGGCGGCAGGCCAGGCCGAGGCCGCCGTGGTCCGGGTAGTGCTCCTGTGCCTTACGTCCGGTGCAATCGACGCAGTGGTGTGAGCGAAGCAGTGATGCGATCGACGTAGGTGTCGTGAGCGCCGCAATCAAACAGGGGGCTTCGGCCCGTCTCCAGTTCCAACGAGCAAGGGGGTCCATCCAAAATGGGTCGCAAGATTCTGTTCATAACCACCGATCAGCAGCGCTACGACTCGCTGGGGTGCAATGGTGGGACCATTGCCCGCACGCCGGTGCTCGACGCCCTGGCCGCCCAGGGGATCAATTACAGCCGGGCCATGAATCAGAACGTGGTGTGCATGCCGGCCCGCTCGACGATGATCACCGGCCAGTACGTACGCACCCACGGGGTATTCGCCAACGGTGTGCCCCTGCCCGAGGATGCTCCCAGCGTGGCTGCCGAGTTGCACAACCATGGCTACCGGACGGCTCTGTTGGGCAAGGCCCACTTTGAGCCGGCCTTCGACCTGGCCGGTCGTTGGCCCGAGAACCGATTGGCCCGGGATGGCGAGACCGGCCCCCATCGGGGCTTTGATCACATGGAACTGGCCATGCACGGACCCCAGCCCTTGTGGCACTACGGACTCTGGCTACGCGATCAGCCGGGGCGACACCAGGACGACTTCTACCGCCTGTTCAAGAGCGAGACCGAGCTCAACGACGAAGGGGGCGGCGACACGGGGGCGTGCCAGCTCAAGGTCAACCCCATCCCTCGCGAGCTGTACCACACCGAATGGACGGCCCAGAGGGCCATGGCCTGGCTGGACTCCCTCGAGGCCGATGACGACTGGTTCTGCTGGGTCAGCTTCCCCGATCCTCATCACCCGTGGGACCCGCCCTCCTCGGAGTTGGGCCGGGTCAACTGGCGGGACTTGGACCTGCCTGACGGCCACCCGGGCAGCCCCCAGGCGTGCCGGGCCATCCTGGAGAAAAGGCCCCGCCATTGGATCGAGTACTACGAGGGCAGCCACTCCAACTTAGAGGGGGGGCCGGCCCATTTCATCCCTGAACAGATGACCCACGACCAGGTGCGGGAGGTGAATGCCTACACCCACATCGAAAACGAGCTCATCGACGAGGCGGTCGGCTCCATCTTGGCCTGTGTCGAGCGCCGGGGCTGGGGATCCGACACCGACGTCATCTTCACCACCGACCACGGCGAGCTCCAGGGCGACTTCGGGTTGCTGTTCAAGGGTCCCTATCACTGCGAGGCGCTGATGCACCTCCCCATGATCTGGCGACCGGCGCCCTCGGCCGGGGTTACTCCGGCTCAACTGACCGAGCCGGTGGGCCAGTTGGATCTGGCGCCGACATTTTGCTCGATCGCCGGGATCCCGGTGCCGGATTGGATCGAGGGTCGTCCCCTGCCCACGGACTCCGATCCCGACCGGGAGCGGGTCATCACCGAGTGGGACAGCCAGTTCGACAGCGAGGGACTCCACCTGCGTTCCTTGTGCCGGGACAACTGGCTTCTCACCGCCTACGAGGCGGGCGGGATCTACGACGGCACCGAAGGCGAGCTCTACGACCTGGTGGAGGACCCCCGTCAGTGGCACAACCGTTGGGATGACCCGGCCTTCGCCTCGCTGCGTTCCGATCTGGTGGCCGACCTGTACGACCATCTGCCCCCTGAGCGCCAACCCCGCTTGTCGGTGGAAGCTCCCGTGTAGCTAGTACCGGGTGGGGTCCAGCTGGCGAAGGAAAAGGGCACAACGCTGCTCCTCGTCGACTTCGCCGATGGCCTCAGCCGCTCGGCGCAGGCCATCGACAGCGGCCAGGAATCCCTGGTTCTCGGGGTGAACATGGCGCACGTAGCCCGATCCCTTCCACCCGGCCTTGCGTAGCGCATCAAGGCCGCGGTGATAGCCCACCCGGTAGCAGGCGTACGCCTCCACGTCGTCACGAGCAAGGTCGCCGAGTTCGGCCCAGGCGGCGATGAAGGTGGGGAAGGTGGCGGCCACGTCGCGCACGGCCTCCCGCCGAGCCGAGACGGGCTGGGCCAGTGCCTGGCTCAGGCGCTGGAGGGCGACCGGGGAGGCACCTTCCAGGACGGTCTCGGGCAGGCCGGCCGACAGGGACACGGGAGATTGATCGCTCATGGTTGAATGCTGGCATACGGGGCGGGCGCCACGGACCAAGCCTCAACCAAGCACGAGGTCGCGAACCACGCCCAGGGAATCGGGGTCCCGTGTGGAGACCATGAGGGTGGTAACCGGACTGGCTCGCCACGCCTCCAGGCGCCGGCGGATCCGCTGGGGCGGGCCCACCAGGGAGATCTCGTCGGCAAAGTCATCGGGCACGGCAGCGATGGCCTCATCCCTGCGTCCGGAGAAAAAGAGCTCCTGGATCTTGAGCGCCTCCTCTTCGAACCCCATGCGAGACATCAGCTTGGTGTGGTAGTTCTGGCCTTTGGCGCCCATGCCGCCGATGTAAAAGCCCAACGTGGCCTTGACCGGCCACAGCCCAGCGGCCACGTCATCGGTCACGGTGAAGGTGGCCATCGCATTGACGGCGAAATCGCTCCCTGCCCCGGCCAACTGATCGGCGTAGACATCCTGGCGATAGGGGGAGTAGTAGAGGGGCAGCCACCCGTCGGCTATTTCGGCCGTTTGGGTGACGTTCTTCGGACCTTCGGCGCCCAAGAGAATAGGGATGTCGGGCCGTAGGGGGTGAGTCATGATCTTGAGAGGCTTGCCCAGGCCCACCGATCCCTCTCCCTGGTAGGGCAGGCAGTAGTGCTCTCCCGCGAAGCTGAGGTGCTCCTCCCGCCTCAGGGCCCGCCGGATGATCTCCACGTATTCTCGGGTGCGGGCCAGCGGCTTGTTGGAGGGCTGCCCGTACCAACCCTCCACAACCTGGGGACCCGAAACCCCCAATCCCAGCATGAGCCTCCCCCCGGAGAGGTGATCGAGGGTTACCGCGGCCATGGCCGTGGCCGTGGGGGTACGAGCCGCCATCTGCACGATGCCGGTCCCGATGTTGATGGTGGAGGTGTGGGCCGCGATCCAAGCGGCATAGGTAAAGGCGTCGTTGCCCCACGATTCGGCCACCCACACCGAGTCGAATCCCAGCCTCTCGGCCTCCTGGGCTTGCTCGATGAATCCCGCTGGCGGCGCCGCCCCCCAATAGCCCAGTGCCATGCCCAACTTCACGGACGTTTCCCTCCATCGCAGGCCGCGGTCCGTCCCGTCCGGGATGCACGGCTCGGGCGACATTCTGGCCTCAGCTCTGTGGTGGTGTCCAGGCTCGGGCCGCCCAGCTTTGGGCCACCGGGCCTGGGGCCACTGGGCCTGAGCGACTGGGCTGTGATCAGGGGCGGGACAGGTATTCCACCGAAGTGGTCAGTGACTCCAGGATGTCCGCCTTGATTTCCACGCCAAAGCCGGGACCATCGGGCACCGTGAGGTGGCCGTCCACCAGGCGCCAGGGCTCGGTGATGTCCTGGGAAAAGTAGCGCTCGGACGCCGAAAGATCGCCGGGCAGGGTGAAGTTGGGCAGCGCGGCCAGGGCGACGTTGGCCGCCCTGCCCAATCCCGTTTCCAGCATCCCTCCGCACCACACCGCCACGCCGCGCTCTCGGCATAGGTCATGAATCCTGCGTGCCTCCCCGTACCCCCCGACCCGACCGGCCTTGACATTGATCACCGAACATGCGCCCAAGGCGAGCGCCGTCTCGGCTGTTGACGGTGAGGATACCGATTCATCCAGGCAGATGGGTGTGGAGATTTGCCGCGCCAACCGGGCGTGGCCGAGCAGATCGGCCGGGGCGAATGGTTGTTCGATCATGGCCAGGGCAAAACGGTCGAGTTGGGCCAGGTGATCGAGCTCGCCCGATGAGCCCGATGAGTAGGCGCCGTTGCCGTCCACCTGGAGGACAAAGTCCTCTCCCAACTCGCGACGTAGGACCGCTACCGGCTCGATATCCCACCCGGGTTGGATCTTGATCTTCACCCGCCGGTACCCGTCGTCCAGGTAGCCGCCCACCGTCTGCACCAACTCGGTGATCGAGGCGGCGATCCCCGTCGACACCCCGGCCGGTACCCGGTCGGTCACCGAGCCGATCCAGGAACCGAAAGACTGCCCGCTGGCTCGCAGCTCGGCGTCCAGGACCGCCATCTCCAGGGCTGTCTTTGCCATGTTGTGCCCGATGACCGAACTCAATCTTTCCGTTATGTCGCTGCCTGATAGGTCATCGGCAGCCAGGATGAGTGGAGCCAGGTGTGCCTTTATCACCAGGGCGGCAGCGTCGGTGTACTCAGATGAATAACCGGGAAAGGACATGGCGACACATTCGCCCCACCCCTCGGCCTCGTCGGCTACGGCCTTGACCAAGAGCACGTCCTTGACGGTTTGGATGCCGTAAGCGGTGCGGAAGGGCGAGACCAGGGGCAGGCGGACCCGGTGCAGTTGCAGTTCCTTCACCTGCAAGGGCCATCAACTCCAGCTCGGGCCACGCTGCAGCCCCGCAGTGGCCAGCCCCGCAGTGGCCAGCCCCGCAGTGGCCAGCCCCGCAGTGGCCAGCCCAGGTGTTGGCGGCCCCGTCGTGGCCCGAGTCGGCCGGACCTCACCCTTCAGGCCCCCAGCAGATCCCGAGCCAGGGCCTCCCACAGGGCCTCGGACAGGCGCAGTGATTCGGTGTCCACCCGTTCGTCGTTCCCGTGGAACATGGCCGAGTACTGGGCCAGGGTCATGGTCGGACTGAACAGACCGAAGCCGTAGGCGACGGTGCCCATCTCTCGGAAGTAGCGGGCATCGGTGCCCCCGGTCGTCATGGTGGGGACTAGTTCGGATCCCGGGTGCAGCTCCCTCGTCACCCGGCTCAGACTGCGGGACAGAGCGGTGTCGGGAGGCGAGGCCGTGGCAGGGACCACATGGGTGAACTCGATATCGGTGTGGGCCGCCATCGGACCGAGGGCCTCAACGAGCATGTTCCTAGCCTCCTCTTGGCCCTGTCCCGGCAGGGTCCGGATGTCCACGTCGATCGCGACCTCGTCGGGGATGATGTTGACCTTGGCTCCCCCCCCGACCATGTTGGGCGAGATGGTGGTGTGGGTGCATGCGTGGGCCAGCCGGGCCAAGGTGACGTCATCCATGGACTGGCACATCTGCCAGGCCTGATCAGGATCGGCCAAGGCGGGATCCAGATTCATCCCGGCCACATATCCGGGCCATATGTCGCCTATGACGGTGGGGGGGCGAAAGGAGGCCAGGCGGGTCACCACCTCCGCGGCCTTGACCAGTGCGTTGTCGGCCCGCAAGGGTCGCGACCCGTGGCCCGTGGTGCCCCGTACCCGCAGGCGACACCAGGCAGTGCCCTTCTCGGCCACCGTCAGGTTGAGTCTGGGGCCGGCCGGCGTGGGGGTGGGAATCCCCCCCGACTCGGTAACCACGAAGTCGGCCCGGATGGCCTCGGGAGCGTTGTCGGCCAACCATCCGGCTCCGAGGTCGCCTCCCGCTTCTTCGTCGGCCACGGCCAGAAATATCAGCGTTCCCCGGGGGCAGAAGTCCGCTCGGGCCAGGCGGCGGACGGCCACGGCCATGGATGACGTCAGGTTCAACATATCCACTGCCCCCCGACCCCACACCACCCCGTCCTCCAATTCCCCACCGTGAGGATCCTTGGTCCACCCCGACGGATTAACCGGCACTACGTCGGTGTGGCCCATGAGCAACAGGGTGGGGGCGGCGGGGTCGGACCCTTCTATGCGGGCCACCAGAGAGGTTCGTCCCGGGGCCGACTCGTAGGTGGCCACGTCCAGACCTCCGCCGGTCAGCACGGCGCCGAGCACGTCGGCATTGCGTACCTCTTGTCCCGACGAGGTAGTGCCGTCATTGACGCAGGCGTTGCGAATGAGGCTTCGAAGTAGTTCGGTGACCTCGCCTTGGGGGTCGTCTGCCATGCCACGACGATATGTCCTGGCCCGGCCCGGTGCCTAAGCTCATGTGACTCGAAGGGGGAGCCTGTGTCCGAGCGTGCATCCATAGGGGCGACCGGTGTGGTGGAGCGCATCAGTCGGTTCCCGGTCAAGTCCATGCAGGGCGAGGATTTGGACGGGTGCGATCTGGGTCTGGACGGGATCCCCGGTGATCGAGCCTATGCCCTCGTCGATCTCGATGACGGGAAGGTGGCCAGCGCCAAGAACCCGGCAAAGTGGTCCTCATTGCTGTTGTTCTCTGCCACTTTCCCGGACGAGCCGGGTCCGTCCGGCTCGTCCGGAGAGGTTCGGATCACCTTCCCCGATGGGGCGGTGGCCAGTAGCGAGGACCCCGACATCGACGAACGGCTGTCGTTGTGCCTGGGTCGACGGGTGACTCTGACCGCGGCCGGGACCCCGGCGGCGGCAGGCCGCTCCTATGAGGCCACCTGGCCAGATGTGGATGGATTGGTGCCTAGCGAGTTCCTCGATCAGACCGGTATCGGGCGAAGCGAAGACGGAGAGGTGGTCAGCGCCCTCGGAGTTGGGTTGGCCTCGCCCCCGGGCACCTTCTTCGACGTGTCAGTGCTTCACGTGCTGACTCAGGCCACCCTCCGCGGACTGTCAACCTTGGCGCCGGGAGTGGACTTCGACGCCCGGCGTTATCGGCCCGGAGTCCTCGTTGGAGGCGATTTGGAGACCTTCGCCGAGAACTCATGGGTAGGTCGAACATTGTCGCTGGGAGCCGACGCCCGGATATCGGTGAGCCTGCCCACCATGCGCTGTGTCATGACCACCTTGGCCCAGTCCGGTCTGGATCGGGATCGGCAAACGCTGCGGGCGGTGGCCGCTCACAACCGGGTGGAGATCGCCGGACTGGGGACCTGGGCCTGTGCCGGCGCCTACGCCTCGGTGACGGCTCCGGGCTCATTGGCTTTGGGTGATGCGGTGGTCATCTGTGATTGAGGCCCGGACCATGTGGGAGTTGATCGATCTGCGGGCCGGGTCCGATCCCGATGCTGTGATGTTGATCGACGAATCCGATCGGACCCTCACCTTCTCCCAGTTCCGTGATCGGGCCGAGCGGGTGGCGGCGGGCCTGTCCGCTCTGGGCGTCGAGGCCGGGACGCCATTTTCCTGGCAACTCCCTACCTGTATCGACACCATCGTGTTGTCGGGCGCCCTGTCCCGCCTGGGCGCAGTGCAGAACCCTGTCATCCACCTCTACCGGGAGCGGGAGCTGAGCTTTGCCCTGGCCCAGACGGGGGCTCGCTTCCTGGCCATTCCAGGCGTGTGGCGAAGCGTCGACTATCCGGCCATTGCGGCCAGAGCTATGGCCGGGCTGGACCGGGCGCCCCGTGTCATATCCTCTATCGACGGCTGGCCCGAAGCCGATCCGGCCGGGTTGGGGTCGCCGCCTGCCGGGTTGGGGTCGGCCCCTACCAGGGTGGGGTCGCCGCCCGACTTGGCTCCTGAGGCCGATTCCCCCGTCCGGTGGATCTATTACACCTCGGGCAGCACGGCCCAGCCCAAAGGGGTCCGTCACACCGACGCTACCCTCATGGCGGGCGGACGGGGTCTGGCTCTGGCTTTGGACATGTCGGGCGACGATGTAGGAACCATCGCCTTTCCCTACGCCCACATCGCCGGTCCTGACTATTTAGTGACCATGCTCACTTCGGGCTTCCCCGCTGTTGTGGTGGAGGCCTTCTCCGCTAAGGATCAGCTCGACCTCTTCCGCCGATGGGGAGTGACCATGGTGGGCGGAAGCACGGCGTTCTACATCGCTTTCCTGTCCGAACAGCGAAAGCAACCTGGCCGGCCGGTCCTTCCCACCCTGCGCCTCATGTCTGGAGGAGGGGCATCCAAGCCGCCCCAGCTTCACTTCGAGGTCAAGCGAGAGGTAGGGGGCAGGGGGACGGTCCATGGCTACGGCATGACTGAGGTCCCCATGATCGCCCAGGGCTCGCCCCACGACAGTGACGAACAGTTGGCGAATACAGACGGCAAGCCGGTGGCCGGTGCCGAGGTTCGCATCGTCACCCTGGGGGGCAACCTGGCCCGTCCCGACGAGGAGGGCGAGATCCTGGTCAGGGGTCCCATGGTATTTCGCGGCTACACGGACCCGGCCCTGGATGGCGATGCCTTCGATGACGACGGGTTCTTCCGGACCGGCGACCTCGGTCGGCTGCGACCGGATGGACACCTGGTAATCACCGGACGGCTCAAGGATGTCATCGTGCGCAAGGGCGAGAACATCTCTGCAAGGGAGATCGAAGATATTCTCTATACCCACCCCAAGGTGCAAGAAGTAGCCGTTATTGGCCTGCCCGACCCCGAGAGGGGCGAGCGAGTGTGTGCCGTGGTGCAGCAAGTGTCGCCGGGCAGCCCATCGATGGCGGGTTTGGCACCCGGTGATTCATCGAAAGCTCCGGATCCATCGAAGGACGAGGATGTCCTAATTGGCGAGGAACCGTTGACCCTGGAAGAGGTGGTGGAGTTCTGCCGGGGGCTCGGGATGATGACCCAGAAGATTCCCGAGCAACTCGAACTGCGGGCGGACATGCCTCGAGCGGGCACGGGAAAGATCGTCAAGACGGTGCTGCGTGAAGAATACGCGACCTCCTAACTCACATGGCGACCCCGTCGATCGACATAGGAGTAATAGGGGGGAGCGGGTTCTACCGATACCTGGCCGACATGGAGCCGGTGGAGGTCTCCACGCCCTACGGGCCACCCTCGGCCCCGCCTCAGGTGGGCACCCTGGGGGGAATCTCGCTCGGATTCATTCCTCGTCACGGAACCGGCCACACCTACCCACCTCACCGGGTGCCTTATCGGGCCAATATGTGGGCACTGCACAGCCTGGGGGCCACCCGGGTGTTCGGACCGTCCGCCGGGGGATCACTGCGGACCGACATCCAACCCGGACACATAGTGGTCTGCGACCAGTTGATCAACCGGACTCACGGTCGTGGAGACACGTTCCATGACGGACCCGAGGTGGCCCATCTGGCCTTCGCCGATCCGTACTGTCCCGAGCTGAGGGCGGCCGTGATCAGCGCCGGTGAGACCTGGGCCGACCAGGCTGATGGAGTTGAGTCCGACTTACATCCCCGGGGGACGGTGGTGGTGGTGGAGGGGCCGCGGTTTTCCACCCGGGCCGAGTCCTCTTGGCACAGGTCTATGGGCGCGGAGGTGGTGACCATGACCCAGTATCCCGAGCCGGCCCTGGCCCGCGAGCTCGGCATGTGCTATTCCGGTCTTTGCCTGGTTACCGACTACGACACAGGCCTGGAGGGGGACGTGTCCTCGACAGCGGTGACGGCTCGGTCGGTCCTGGAAACCCTCGATCAAGTGGTGAACCGGGCACAGGAACTCATTGCCGGTGCCATTGACTCCCTTGGCTCGTCCCGGTCCTGTAAGTGCTCCTCGGCGCCCGAGCAGGCCAGGCTATGAGTTGGGGCCTTCAGCTATAGGCGGGCGGGGCGACCTTGACCACAACCACGCCCGACGCCTTGTCGTGCAGGCCCTGGCGGCGGGGGTCCCAGAGCATGAAGGCGTAGACCAACAGGCTGAGGAAGATGCCGATGATGGGCACGAAGCTGGCCCCGGTGGGTACGAGCCAGCGTATTCCGGCCTGGCCCCAGCGAGGGATCCGGCCCGTTCGGGCATCTTGAATCCTGATCTTGGTGGCCATGCAGCCCAGGGTTTGGCCTCTTAGGGCGGTGAGGGCGATCTCGTAGACACCGGTGATGAGGTAGATCACGATGAGTAGGCCGGGGCTCATGTGGGGCACTGCGTTACTCTTTCCCACCTGAGCGAGGGCTCCTGATTGGCTGAGCGCCAGCAGGACGATGGGGGAAAGGATCAGGCCGTCGATGGCCTTGCCCAGGATCCTGGAGCCAACCGTGGCCAGTGCGGGCCCTGTTGCCTGGGTGTCGGACAAAGACCCGCGGAATCGGGAATCATTGGGATCACCGGATCGGGAATCGGTCGGGCCACCGGGGGATCGGTAGTCTCCGGGTTCGCTCGGGGTCGGGTATCGGGGGATCGGCGCGCCAGGACCCCGGTCGTCCGAGCCCCGGTGGGGGGCCCCTTCGGTCGGGCTGGGCCAAGCCATGGTTCCACCAGGTTAGTGGCCAAGCTGGCAGGATGGGACTCGTGCCACTTCCCATAGAGGACTATGCCATCATCGGCGACACCCACACAGCGGCCCTGGTTGGCCGAGACGGGTCAATTGACTGGCTGTGCCTACCCCGGTTCGACTCCGGTGCATGTTTTGCCAAGCTTCTGGGTCAGGATCAGAACGGCTTCTGGCGTATATGCCCCAAGGGCGAAGTCACCGCCACCCGACGGCGTTACCGGCCCGGAACCATGGTGCTGGAGACCGAGTTCGACACGGCCGAGGGGACGGTGCGAGTCACCGATTGCATGCCGGTGCGAGAGCGGTTTCCTGAAGTGGCTCGCTTGGTGACTGGAGTATCGGGCCGAGTGGAGATGACCATGGAAATGGTGGTCCGCTTCCACTACGGCAAGGTCGTGCCCTGGGTTCGACGCCTGGACGGGATGCTCAGCTTGGTGGCCGGGCCCGATGCCCTGTACCTGTGGTCCCCCGTCCACACCCACGGCCAGGACCGCACCACCAGGGCCGACTTTGTCGTGTCGGAGGGCCAACAGGTTCCCTTCAACCTGTCGTGGAACCCGTCCCACGCCCCCCCGCCGCGCCCTACCGATGCCCGCTATGCCACCGAGGAAACCGACAAGTGGTGGTCGTCCTGGTCCGACGCCTGCACCTTCCAGGGAGAATGGCGCGACATCGTGGTCCGGTCATTGATGACGCTCAAGGCCCTGACCTACGCCCCGACCGGGGGCATCGTGGCCGCCGTGACCACCTCCCTGCCCGAGCAACTCGGTGGTGGGCGCAATTGGGACTACCGCTATTGCTGGTTGCGCGACGCTACCTTGACTCTGTATTCCCTCATGGCGGCCGGTTACAAGGAAGAGGCGATGCAGTGGCGGGATTGGCTGATGCGAGCAGTGGCCGGCGACCCTTCCGATCTCCAGATCATGTACGGCCCGGCGGGCGAACGGGAGCTCACCGAATCCCAGGTGGACTGGCTGTGCGGGTACGAAGGGTCCCTGCCCGTCAGGCTCGGCAACGAGGCCGCCGGCCAGTTGCAGCTCGACGTCTACGGCGAGGTCATGGATGCCCTGCATGAATCGCGTCGCATCGGGGTGGACCCGGGGGGGCCGGCCTGGGATCTGCAACGAGTGTTGATGGACTTCATCGAGTCGAATTGGCGAGATCCCGACGACGGCATCTGGGAAGTGCGTGGCGGCCGGCGCCAATTCACCCACTCCAAGATGATGGCATGGGTGGCCATGGATAGGGCAGTCAAGGGCGTCGAGGAGTTCGGCTTGGAGGGCCCGGTGGACAAGTGGCGCAAACTGCGCCAGGAGATCCACGACGAGGTGTGCCAGAAGGGGTTCAACACCAAGGTGGGGGCCTTCACACAGTTCTACGGCTCCGACAACCTCGATGCCTCAATATTGATGATGGCAATGGTGGGCTTCCTCCCGCCGTCTGATCCCCGAGTCCGCTCCACGGTCGAGGCCATCCAGGCCAGATTGACCCACGATGGATTCGTCCTTCGCTACGAACCGGACGACAAGGGGAGCGTCGACGGGCTAACAGGCACTGAAGGCGCCTTCCTGGCCTGTTCATTTTGGCTGGTGGACAACCTGGCTCTCATGGACCGACCGGCCGAGGCCCGCAAGCTGTTCGAGCGTTTGGTGGGCCTGTGCAACGACGTGGGGCTGTTGTCCGAGGAGTACGACCCGGTGGCCCGTCGATTGGTGGGCAACTTCCCCCAGGCCTTTTCCCATGTGGCCCTGATCAACTCGGCCTACCTGCTCAGCTCACAGGGCGGTCGTCCCCTTGAAGTCATGGCCGATGCTCCCCTGGATCCCGGTTGAGCGCTACACGAAATCGAAGCTGCCCCCTAGCTGACGGTGGCCCCGAATCTGACGCGCCCCGGTTGAAAGCCGTGGCGTTGGGAATGATGATCCATATCCGACAGGAGAGGTAAACCAATTGAAGGCACTAACCGTTATTCCCGGCCAGGCCGGTTCGGCGCGGCTGGACGACATCGCCGAACCACCTGACAGCGATGGTCCGGTGCTGGTCCAGACCCTGGCCATTGGGGTGTGTGGCACTGACGCCGAGATCGTGGCCGGTGACTACGGCTGGCCCCCCCCGGGCCAGGAGCGCCTTGTCATCGGGCACGAGTCCCTGGGTCGGGTTCTCGACGCTCCTTCGGGGGCGGGGGTCCAGGCCGGTGACCTGGTGGTGGGCATAGTGAGGCGTCCCGATCCGGTTCCGTGCATAAGTTGCGCCGCCGGTGAGTGGGACATGTGCCGCAACGGGGACTACACCGAGCGGGGGATCAAGGCACTGAACGGATACTGTTCCGAGCGCTATCGCATCCAACCTGAGTTCGTGGTCAAGGTGGACAAGTCACTCGGATCCAGCGGTGTGTTGTTGGAGCCCACGTCAGTGGTGGCAAAGGCCTGGGACCAGGTCTACAAGGTAGGTGGTCGTTCGGCCTGGAAACCCAAGAAGGCCCTAATAACCGGAGCCGGGCCCATCGGACTGCTGGCCGCCCTGATCGGGGTGCAGAAGGGCTTGGAGGTCCATGTCCTGGACCAGGTCACCGACGGACCCAAGCCCGATCTCGTGGCTGATCTGGGAGCCACCTATCACACCGGGGCCATCGCCGATGCCTGCCCTGGAGCCGATGTGGTGATCGAGTGCACTGGGGTGGGACAGCTGGTCTTTGACGCCATGGGCCACGTCGCTCCGGGGGGAATCGTCTGCCTCACCGGGGTGTCCTCGGGAGGCAGATCCCTCCAGGTTGACGCCGGGGCATTGAACCGGACGATGGTCCTGGAGAACGAGGTGGTGTTGGGGTCGGTCAATGCCAACCTGTCCCACTACCGGGCCGGGGCCGAGGCTCTGGCCCAGGCCAAAGCCGGATGGCTGGCCGGTCTCATAACCCGAAAAGTCCCCCTGGAGGGGTGGAAGGATGCACTGACCCGCCAACCCGACGACGTGAAGGTGGTCATCGAGATCGCCACCGGGTGATCGGGGCCCGGAGAACCGCTGCCATCATGGAGGGATGCTGCAGGTTCGGGACTTGGACGTGGAGGTGGGTGGACGCCTGGTGGTGTCCGGCGCGACCTTCACCATCGGACCGGGCGACAAGGCTGGACTGGTAGGGCGCAATGGAGCAGGCAAGACCTCCCTGCTAAAGGTCCTGGGGGCGGGTTCCGATCCGGCGGCGGGGACCGTGGTGCGCAAGGGGGCGGTGGGGTATCTCTCCCAGGAGCCCCGCTCGGCCCAGGGCGGGGGGGACGGAGCCATCAGGGCGCTCTCGCATATCATTTCGGGCCGTGGCTTGGACGAGGCTGCCACCCGGCTGGAAAAGCTCCGCATCGCGATGGAGGAGGGTCCGAGCGAACGCAATGTGGAGCGTTTCACCCGGGCCGAGGAACGATTTCGTGACCAGGGTGGCTACGAGGCCGAGTCGGAGGCCCACCGCCTGGCGTCGGGTCTCGGGTTGGCCCCCTCTCGGCTCGACCTGGCTATCGAGGCCCTGTCGGGGGGGGAGAGACGCCGGGTCGAATTGGCTCGGATCCTCTTCGCCGGCAGCGAGGTACTGCTGTTGGACGAACCCACCAACCATCTCGACATCGATGCCCGGGACTGGCTATTGGGGTTCTTGCGCTCCTATCGGGGCGCGCTGGTGGTTGTCAGCCACGATCTGGATCTCCTGGACGAGGCCATCACCAGGATCCTGCACCTGGATCGGGGCTCGGGTGAGGCTACCGGTCATCTGGTCGAATACCGGGGCACCTACTCGGAGTACCTCTCTGCCCGGCGGCGTGACGAGGAGCGCCAGGCTCGAGTGGCCGACCGTCAGGCGGCTGAGATTCGCCGCCTCGCCACTTTGGCCGATTCCATGCGTCACCAGACGGCCAAGCGGGCCAAGGTGGCCAAGAGCCTCGATCGGCGGGTGGAAAGGATCAAAGGCTCAGTGGTGGAGGTGTCCGTCGGCCAACGTCAGGCCAACGTTCGCCTGCCCCAGCCGCCTCCTGCGGGACGAGTGGTATGCGAGGCCCGTGGACTGGCCAAGTCCTTCGGGGACACTGAGGTGTTCGACGACGTCTCTTTCACTCTGGAGCGGGGTGAACGGCTTCTGGTCATGGGCCTCAACGGCGCCGGCAAGACGACTTTGCTGCGAATCCTGGCCGGCGTAGGTGAACCCACCTGTGGCGGCGTGGATCTGGGCTTGGGCGTATCGCTCGGTTACTACGCCCAGGAGCACGAGGGCATAGAGGCGGGACGCACCGTACTGGAGAACATGAGGGAGGCATCAAACGCTGGGGACGGCGAGATGCGGGCCCTATTGGGCATGTTCGGCCTCTCCGGGGTGATCGCCTTCCAAGATGCCGGCACCATGTCGGGAGGCGAGAAGACCAAGTTGGCCCTTGCCCAGCTAACCGCCGGCCGCCATAATCTCCTCCTCTTGGACGAGCCCACCAACAACTTGGATCCACCGTCACGAAGCGCCATCGCGGCCGCCCTCAATGGCTGGTCTGGGGCCATGATCCTGGTCAGCCACGATCCCGAGTTCGTGTCCGAGCTCGGACCATCGCGGGTGTTGATGATGCCGGAGGGCACTTTGGACTACTACAGCGACGACATGGCTGAACTGGTGTCCCTGGCCTGAAGGTAGCCTCGGCCCCATGGTGCGCATCGGCGACGGAGTGATGGAGATCGATACCCTCCTGGGCGGCTGGGAGCGAATGACGGCGGGATATCTGATCGAAGGGTCGGGGCCCGTTCTGGTCGAGACCGGCAGCCAGTCCTCTGTTCCCGTGCTGCTGGCCGCCCTGGACGATCTGGGGGTAGGCGCCGATGACCTGGCCGGAGTGGTGGTGACCCACATCCACCTGGATCACGCCGGTGGGGTGGGGGATGTGGCCCGGGCCTTTCCCAACGCCACCGTCTATGTGCACGAGAGGGGGGCCCGTCACCTGGTCGACCCCAGCCGTTTGGTGGATTCGGCCTCCCGGGTCTACGGCTCCCTACTGGACACCCTCTATGGCCGCTTGGACCCCACCCCTGCAGAACGGATACACGTGCTCGCAGACGGGGAGGAGCTGGTGATCAGTTCAAGCAGGACTTTGACCGCCATCGATTCACCCGGCCACGCTCAGCACCATTTGGGCCTTCATGACTCGCAAAGCGGCATTCTCTTCGCCGGTGATGCCGTGGGGGTGCGCCTTCCTGATGCCGGGATCCTGCGCCCGGCCACGCCACCTCCCGACTTTGATCTGGAGGCGGCGGTCGACTCCCTCCACAAGTTCGCCGGCCGCCGGCCCACTGGTTTGGCCCTGGCCCACTACGGATTACTGGGTGAACCGGCGGAGCTCCTGGCCGAGGCCGAGGATACGCTCAGGGCCTGGGCCGGGGAAGCGGAGGCGGCCTGGCGCGAGGACCGTGACATCGCCGTCGCCCTGGAGGCACGATTTGGAGCGGACTTGGACGGCGTGGACCCCGAGCATCGGGAAAAGCTCGAGACTCTCAACGGGTTCCACTCCAACGCCGCCGGGTTCCGCCGGTGGTTGGAGAAGAACAACCCCACCCCTGCCGGTCCGGGCGATTCCCATCGTGTCCAGTCCGACGGTTCGCCGCCGGCCGGACCCGGAGGCACCGGACCCGGAGGCGACGGGTCCGGCCACTCGCATCTCCACCATGACTGAAGGGACAATGACAACCATGGAACTGCGGACCACCATCTACGAAGTCGACAGCGGGGTGGGGGTGATCACTCTGAATAGACCTGATCGGCTCAATGCCTGGACGGCCCGGATGGCGCTGGAGTACCGGGCCCTGATGGTGGGGGCGGATGCCGACCCGGATGTGAGGGTCATCGTCATAACCGGAGCGGGTCGCGGGTTCTGCGCCGGCGCTGATTTGAAGGCACTCGACAACATGGCCGATGCCGGTTCCTATGACGGTGGAGTCGGAGTCGATGGCGGGTCCGGATCCGGCGCCGGCGACAAGACGACCGAGCTCGGACAGGCCCCGAGGGCGGGGTCGGCGCTGTTCGAGGGTGCGCTGCGGGGCCTGGACCCAGACCTGGACAACGAGCACAGCTTTCCCCTGGCCCTGTCCAAGCCGGTCATCGCCGCCGTCAACGGCCCGGCCGCCGGAGTGGGATTCGTGCTCATGTGTTTTGCCGACATCCGCTTTGCCGCGGCGGGGGCCAAGCTGACCACGTCCTTTGGTCGCCTGGGACTACCGGCGGAGCACGGGGTGAGCTGGATCCTGTCCCGACTGGTGGGTCCGGCCCGAGCAGCCGATCTGTTGTTCTCGTCTCGAGTCGTGCGTGCCGAGGAGGCCGAGAATATGGGACTGATCAACAAGGTGGTGGAGCGATCCGAACTGATGGAATTCGTTCTCGACTACGCCAAGAGGATGGCCGGCGAGATCGCACCCTCTTCGCTGGCAGCCATGAAGGCACAGCTCTACGCCGACCTACGCGGCGACGTGGGCCCCGGCGCAGCCCGGGCCGTGGATCTTATGCGTGCCATGGTTGAGGCCCCCGACTTTGCCGAAGGGGTCAAGGCCTTCCAGGCCGGTCGACCCCCGCAGTTCCTGGCCCCGAAATAGCTCTCACTTCGTGAGGAAGTGCCGACCTGTCGGATGGCGGCCGGTGGGACGCTTCGCACGATAACGGCTTGGCGGGAATACCCTTGTGGGGACGATCGAGCATGAAGAGGGTGGTGGGTGTGCCCGAGGACGGGATCGACGTGGGTCTTGCCGCGCGCGCCTGGTTGGAAGCCGAATGGGATCCGGAGGCGGCTCTGGCGGAGTGGCGAACCAAGCTGGCCCTGTCCGGTTGGGGTTGTCCCACCTGGCCCCGGCGTTGGTGTGGAAGGGACCTTCCCGTGGCCTCGGCCAGCATAGTGACGGCGGAATTCGACCGTATGGGCGCGGTGGGACCGGCCGAGGGGGTCGGGATGAACTTGGCTGCCCCGACCATTCTTGAGCACGGCTCGGACGAGCTCAAGGAGCGCTTCATATTGGACACGGTGATCGGGCGAGTCAACTGGTGTCAGCTATTCAGCGAGCCTGACGCCGGCTCGGACCTGGCCGGATTGAGGACCACGGCCGAGCGGGACGGGGATGAGTGGGTCGTATCGGGTCAGAAGCTGTGGAGCACCTCGGCCCACCACGCCGACTTCGGGCTGTTGTTGGCTCGGACCGATTGGGACGTGCCCAAGCACCGTGGCATTACCTACTTTGTCCTGCCGATGGACCAGCCGGGTGTCGATGTCCGACCGCTTCGCCAAATGAACGGCCACGCTTCGTTCAACGAGATATTCCTCGATCAGGCCCGGGTCCCGGCGGCCAACGTGGTCGGGGGCGCGGGTCAGGGTTGGGCTGTGGCTCTTTCCACCTTGGCTCACGAACGCCGCCTGGCCTCCAACCGTCGTGTGTCGTCGGTCCCGGCCCAAGGCCGTGTCCAACGGGAGGCGGCGTTTGAGGCAGCAGTGGTAGCCGAGCCCTACTCCTGGTACCCGCAGCGAGCCGGTCGGGTTGACCTCGTCATCGAGCGAGCACGGGCAACGGGGCGGGATGGGGATCCGGTCGTGCGCCAGCAGATCGCCGCGCTAATGGCGCTGGCCTGGTCGGCTCGATGGACCAACCAGCGGGCCGCTGCCGCCCGAGCCGTGGGCCGGCCTCCCGGACCCGAAGGTTCGCTGGGCAAGTTGGCCAGCAGCAACATTGCCCGGGCCGCGTCTCGGGTCCATTCGTTGATCGCCGGGGCGTCGGGAATGTTGGCCGGAGACGATGGGCCAATGGGCGGCACGATCACCGAGGTCTTGGTTTCGGTGCCGGCAGTCTCCATTGCCGGGGGGACCGATGAGATCCAGCGCAACATCCTGGGCGAGCGCATCCTCGGTTTGCCCAGGGAGCCGTTCACGGACCGGGACAGACCCTTTCGCCACGTGGCCGCCACCGGCGGGTGGTGAGTGGTCGTTGTCTGCCGAGCGGTCATAGGCCGACCGAGCCGTCAGTTCCCGGTTTGTGCTTGGGTGGGTGGAGGGCCGGGGTCGGAGCCAGGGGCGAGGCGGGTGCGCACTACTCCGGTGGCTTCGAGGTGGGTGATTTCAGAGTCGGTCAGGCCCAACTCGGAAAGCACTTCGTGGTTGTGCTGGCCGATCAACGGGGCCGGCCGGCGGACCGACGCTGGGGTACGGGCGAACCTGACCGGTGGCGGGATGAGCTTGTAGGCACCGACCACGGGATGCTCGGCATCGGGCAACGCCTCGATGATGTCGTCTATGCGGGCCACTTCGGTGGCCGGGATGGAGTGGCGGGTACAAATCTCCAGCCACTCGGCCGTTGTGCGCTCCAGCACGATCTCGCGCACCTGGGAATACAAGAAGTCGGAGTTGGCTATGCGGGCTCTGCCCGTGCTGTATCGCCGATCCCCGATCAGATCATGGCGTGACCCGAGTTTGAACAAGGTGTCGTAGTTGTCCTTCGAATAGGGAAGGATGGCGATCCAGCCGTCGCTGGAGCGGTGGGGACGGCGTTGCGGGGTCAGGATGCGCTGGTAGCCGCCGGGTCCGAGCGGCGGGCGCGGGATGGCGGCGGCTCCGTGCTCGACCAACAGGAAGGCGGTTACGGCGTCGACCATTGGCACCTCGATGTGCTGACCCTGGCCTGTCCGTTCCCGGTGGACCAAGGCGGCCAGGATGGCATAGGCGATGGTGAGCCCAGCTACCTTGTCGGCGAAAATTGTCGGCATCAGGGAGGGCGGGCCCCCGATGCGCTGGGTCAAGTCGGCCACCCCGCTGGCGGCCTGGATTATGTCGTCGTAGGCCGGGTCATCGGCGCGTGCGGTGTCCGACGGCCAACCCTGGGCCTGGCAGTAGACGATGTCGCCCCGCACCCCGACCAGGTCGGGGTAGGAGGCGCCCAGTCTGGCCAGGGGACCGGGCCGGAGGTTGGTGACAAAGACGTCACACGTCGCGGCCAGCCGCAACAAGAGGTCCTTTCCCGCGTGAGACTTGAGATCGAGGTCGACATTGCGCTTGTTGCGCAACAGGTTTAGCGATACGCCCGATAACTGGGGGTGCGGGCCGGGGCCCATGGCCCGGTTGGTGTCACCTTGCTCGCTTTCGACGGTGATGATCTCGGCTCCGAGGTCGCCGAGGATGGACGTGGCCATGGGTCCCATCACCACCGACGAAAGATCCAGCACCCGAAAGCCGGTCAGTGGCCCTGGCCCGGCGCCGGGCCTATCCCAAGCTGCTCGCTCGTTCATATCCTCCGCCCGGATATTTTGCCTCCTGCCCGATACCCTGCAGGGTAGCCGCCCGACGGCCCTGCCAACGGGAACCATTAACGGCATAGAGATCTCCTGTTGCGGACAGGAGCGGGACGGGGCGATCACCTAGTTCGGGGGTCACGGTGGCCTGTGGCGTCATAGGCAGGGATGGCCTTCGGTCCAGACCATGGGGCGAACCGAAGGCCATCCTGAACGGCGGAGGGGGTGGGATTTGAACCCACGGTGACTTGCGCCACAACGGTTTTCGAGACCGTCCGATTCGGCCGCTCTCGCACCCCTCCCGGTCCCGTCAGGTTAGCGGTTGCGCCGGTCGGCGAAGAATTGCCTGAGTAACCCGGCTGCCTCGGTGCCGCCCGGTCCCACCGACACGGATACCTCGTGGTTGAGGCGCGGATCGACCAGCACGTTGTACAGCGAGCCGGTCGCACCGGCCTTGGGGTCGGGGGTGGCAAAGACCAAGCGGTTCACCCTGGAGTTGACCAGGGCGCCGGCGCACATCAGGCATGGTTCCAGGGTCACCACCATGGTCGTGCCGTCCAAGCGCCACGATCCGAGTTGGCGGGCGGCGTCCCTCAACGCCAGTACCTCGGCATGGGCGGTGGGGTCCGCCTGAAGCTGGCGTTCGTTGTGCCGTCGGGCCAGCATCCGACCGTCCCGCAGGACCACGGCGCCCACGGGGACGTCACCGTGGGCCAGGGCCAGTCGGGCTTCGACCAGGGCCAGATCCATGGCCTGGCTGTCGCTGAGGACCTCGGGGGGTGATCCGGTCACCAACGCTTATGCCCGATCATGATCCAACCATAGGGCCCTGGCGCCGGTCGCCTCGGGGAGGGGGAATCCCGACCGTGGACAAGCAGGGAAGAGCTGGCGATTCGTCGAAATATGACCGCAGTCGATCGCTTTTCAGCGGCGCCGGCGAGCTTTCACGTCAGCTGTTCGGGCGGGGCTGGGACCGTCCGGCCAGTTGGCGAGGAGGCGGCGAGCTGGTGGTCTCCGGCTGAAGACGGGTTTTTCCTGCGGGCTGAAGCTTCGGGGCCACCAATAGGACCGCGCACCAGCGCGGTTGCGGGCTCGAAGAGTTCGACCAGGACCATGAGGCTGAAGGCCACGAAGAATACGGGCTCGATCACCGCACCCAGCCGGTCGGACAGGTATGCCGCGCCCAGGATGGGATAGCCCACGACGAAGAGGCCGACCAGGCCCTTGAATAGCCGGCTTTCAGGCGTCGAGAGATCTCGGGTCTGGCGCCGGGCCAGCAACACGGCAATGGTGATGGTGGCGAATTCGACCACACCGGCGGCGATGTGAATGTAGTGGTGCAGCGGTAGTTGGAAGCGCCACTCCAGATGACGACAGCTGGTGCTCAGACCTTCGGCGCAGGCATAGGAGTACTTTCCACCCACCACGCCCGCCCCGGCGAAGGCGATCATCCAGGGCCACTCCCGGCGCAGGCGGGCCCTACCCTGCGCACCTCGCGCCACCAGGGCGATGACCAACAAGATGCCGGCCACCAGGTCAAGATGCTGCATCACGGCCGAGTAGGGCCGGCCGTTGGCTTCCAGATCGCTGAAGAAGCCGTCGGGGGAGGTCAACAGTCCGTGCTTGAAGGGCACGGCCACCCACCAGTTATAGGCCACCAAACCGACCACGCCCACCAGGCGGGCCAACGCAAGGCGCGCGCCTGCTGACGGGGGGGATTTTGGGTGCTGGTTGTGAGAGTTCTCGCTCACCGTGCGCGCCTCCACGGCAAAACCTAGCTCCGACCAGGCTCGCCACACCGGGCTGTCCCATCACCGACGGGGACTCGATCAGATCCGCACGATGTTGACCGGGGTGTCGAGGCAGGCCGAGAGCCGCGCTAGATCGTCCACGTCGGCGGTGAGCAAAGTAGCCCCGGCCGACGCTGCCACGGTGACAACGTGCCCATCGGTCACGTCAGAACTGCCGGCCTTTGCCAGAAGGGCGCCCACCACGTGAGCCTCGTCGGGTGCGAACGAGACCACCACGCAGCCGCGGAGGAAACGACGCAGCTGGGCCTGGCTGTGGGAGCGGCTCACCTGTGCTACCACGGGAGCGGTGGTCACCGGGGCCAGCCCAAGCTCCAAGCGGGCTCGGTGATCGGCCCAGACCGCCCGATCACTGCGATCGGCGCTCACTAGCACGCTGGCGTCATAGACGACCCTCACGCTGGTGCGGGGGTGCTCCACCCGAGCTGGGTGGCTACCCGGCGGTGGGCCTGGGACAGCTCGGCCTCGCTGAGCGTCCCGTTCTCCGCCTCCCATTCGGCGACGGCCGACAGCCCGTCTCGGACGGTGAGGGCCGCCCGGGCGGCCTTCGTCATCCAGGCAGAGACGCTCACCTGCTCCACGGCCGCCGCCTCCCTCACCCGTTGGTGGACGTCGGGATCAACGGTGATCGCAAGTTTGGGCGATGGACGGCCTCGAGGCATGGGTACCATACTACCAAAGTAGGAGAGTTCTGCGGCCGACATGCATCCGACTCCGCCTAACTGCCTGTTCTCCAAATACCTTGTGGATCTCGAAATCGAAACTCCTCGCCGAAGGCCACGGGGCGGCTTCCGGCAAGGAGTTTCTTTACCTTTAGGGCCTCGGTCTCTCGAGGACCCCCGCGGAGAGGGTGGGATTTGAACCCACGGTGACTTGCGCCACACACGATTTCCAGTCGTGCCGATTCGGCCGCTCTCGCACCCCTCCAAGTCGACCAAGGCTAACCTAGGGCCAAGGCTGCCGTTTCCGGGAACTGGTCGTTGCATGCGGCCCGTCGTTCCGTGCGGCGGCCGGGTCCTGCGCAACTGGCAGCCCGTGAACCGAGTCAGGGCCGGAAGGCAGCAGCTCTCAGCGGGTGGCCGGTGTGCCGCAGTCAACCTGGCCGTCGCACCGAGCGTCGCAGCTCGCCCAGGCCTCGGTTTCCGACCCGGCGACGTACCTTTCGCCCCCAGCGGCCGCCGAGTGTCCCGAGTTGCGCCAGGGTCGCTCCGATGGCCCCAATGCCCTCCTAAGGCCCCGCTCGGGGACACTAGGCTCGGCCCTCGTGGCCGACTCGCCCTACCAGTCCCTTTACCGTCGTTTCCGCCCCCGGCGTTTCGAGGAGGTCAAGGGCCAGGATCACGTGACCATCGGCCTGCTCAAGGCCGTGCGAAGCGCCACGGTGGCTCATGCCTACATGTTCAGCGGACCGAGAGGAACCGGAAAGACTTCAACGGCCCGAATCCTGGCCAAGGCCCTGAATTGCGCTGCCCCCATTGAAGGAGAGCCGTGTGACCAGTGCGAGTCCTGTCTGAAAGTGGCCCAGGGCGCCTCGTTCGACGTCTTTGAATTGGATGCGGCGTCCAACAATGGGGTTGACGCCATGCGGGACCTTGTTTCCAAGGTGGCCCTGAGCAGCCCGGGGCGGTGGAAGGTCTACATCGTCGACGAGGTGCACATGCTGTCCACGGCTGCATCCAACGCCTTGCTCAAGACCTTGGAGGAGCCTCCCGGCCACGTGATCTTCGTCCTGGCTACGACCGATCCCCAAAAGGTCCTTCCCACCATCAAAAGTCGGACCCAGCATTACGAGTTCCGCCTCCTCTCCGGTGAGGTTCTTTCCCAGCTCCTCTCGGATATCAACCAGGCGGCTGGGCTGGAGGTAGCGGTCGAGGCCAGGGACATGGCTGTCAGGCGGGGTCACGGATCGGCCCGGGACGCCTTGAGCATCCTGGACCAGGTGGCCGCGGCGGGCGTGGTCGAGGACGACGTGGCCGTGCTGGACGAGTTGGCCGACGCTCTTTGCGAACGCGACTCCGGCGCAGTCCTGACGGCGGTGGCGTCCGCCCTGGCCGCGGGGCGGGACCCCCAGCGCCTGACCACAGACCTCATCGAGTACCTGCGCCAGGGCTTCCTGGCTGTCATGGCCCCCGAACTGGTGGCCCTGGCCGACAACGAACGGGACCGGGCGACGGCTCAGGCCCACCGGCTGGGCAATGCCGGCCTGGTCAGAGCTATGGAGCTGTTGGGTCGGGCCCAGGTTGACATGCGCGATGCGCTGGACCCTCAGGTCAGCCTGGAAGTAGCGCTGATCCAACTGGCCCGCCCCGAGACGGACCACTCTCCTGGAGCTTTGCTGGAGCGGATCGAGCGGCTGGAAAGGCGCCTGGCCTCGCTCACTCCCACCCCTGCCGGTCCCGTACCGGGCAGGCGTGGGTCAGGTCCCAATGCGGCTCCGGACGCTTCCAAGACGCCGGAGTCGCCCAAGGTCACAGTCCCTACAACGGACACAGTCCCTACAACGGACACAGTCCCTACAACGGACACAGTCCCTACCCAGGCTGGCGACTCTCCCAAGGCCGATGTGCCACCGGATCCTGGGCCGCGCCGGGCCCTCGGCGCGTTGCGCCAGGCGCCGTCCCGGGCGCCCAATAGGGGCGACACCACCGGCCCGGCCTCCTCCCTGCCCCAGCGCAGTGATGGCCAGGAGACAAAATCGTCCCCCAACCCGGATCGGGTTACTCCTCTGCCGCGGCCTGACGAATTGAACGCGATATGGAAGTCGTCGATCCTGATGGGTCTGGAACCGAAGATCCGATCCCGGTACCGGGCTGGACAGTTCGTGTCGGTCGATGAAGCCGGCCGGACACTGCGCTTTGCCCTTCCCAATCTCATTCATCGCAACTACTGCGAGGGCTCCCGACCGGATGTGGCCGCAGCCCTTTCGAGCCTCTTTGGAGCTCCCCTCAAGCTTGAGCTGGTGGTGGAGACCGCCGCCACCCCCCAGGTGAGTACGGTCGATGAGTCGATACCGTCCCAGGAGGAATGGGACGGGGCCATGGGCGATGCCCCCGGTACTCGCCAATTCAAAGGTGCCGGAACTGAGGTGGCCTCGGTCACCGATCAGCTCCTGTGTGCTTTCCCGGGCGCCGAGGAGGTCGAATCGTGAGCGCCATGTACGCCGGTCCGGTTCAGGACCTCATCGACGAATTGGGCCGTATGCCCGGGATAGGCCCGAAGTCCGCGCAAAGGATCGCCTTTCACCTCCTCAAGGTGCCAAAGGAGGACGCCCTTCGCTTGGCCGATGCCATCATCCAGGCCAAGGAGAAGACGGCGCTGTGCGCCCGATGTTTCAATGTGGCCGAAGCCGAGCTGTGCTCCATGTGCACCGACGACCGCCGGGATCCGACCTTGGTGTGCGTGGTGGAGGAGCCTCGAGACATCGTGGCCGTGGAGAAGACCCACGAGTTCAAAGGCCGATATCACGTGCTCCAGGGGGCGCTCAATCCCATCGAGGGTATCGGACCCGACCAGCTCCGGGTGCGTGAGTTGCTTGCCCGGCTCGATCCCGAGGCCATCACCGAGGTCATCTTGTGCACCAATCCCAACCTGGAGGGTGAGGCCACCGCAATGTACCTGGCTCGGCTGCTCAAGCCATTGGGCCTCAAGGTCACCCGTATTGCCAGCGGACTCCCAGTGGGTGGTGATCTGGAATACGCCGACGAGCTGACCCTGGGACGGGCTCTCGAGGGTCGGCGCGAGATCGAAGCCTGATTCGGGGCCCGAGTTCCGGGGCCGAGTTCCGGGGTGCCCGGATGGCCCTTCCGCCCGCCGGGATGAGGGCGCCCGCCGGGATGAAGGCGCCCGTCTGGGTAAAGGGGGGCCTCTATCCCAGGGTCTTGACGACCAGCGCGTCGCCCTGGCCGCCGCCCCCGCACAGAGTGGCCACCCCCGTGCCGCCGCCTCGCCGGCCCAACTCAAACAGGAGGGTCAGGGCCAGTCGGGTGCCCGACATGCCGATGGGGTGACCGAGGGCAATTGCGCCGCCATTGACGTTGACCACGTCCTCGGAGATGCCCAGCTCGGCCATGGAGGCCACGGCGACGGCGGCGAAGGCCTCGTTGATCTCGAACAGGTCGATGTCACCGACCTGGAGTCCGATGCGGGCCAGGGCGGCCTGGGTGGCCCGGGAAGGCTGCGTCAAAAGCGATGCGTCTGGGCCGGCCACCTGGCCGTAGGAGGCAACCTCGCCCAGCGGCTGGACTCCCAGTGCATCGGCGGTGGCCCGGGAGGTCAGGACCACGGCCGCTCCCCCGTCCGATATCTGGCTGGCGTTGCCCGCGGTGATGGTGCCTTCCTTCTCGAATGCGCCCTTGAGCTTGCCCAGGCTCTCGGTGGTGGTCTCGGGCCGCACGCCCTCATCGACCTCCACGGTGATCGGGTCGCCCCGGCGCTGGGGTACTGCAACCGGGATGATCTCGGGGGCCAGGCGACCGTCCTTGATGGCGGCCGCGGCCCGCTCGTGCGAAGCAGCGGCGATGGCGTCCTGGGCCTGGCGGGAGATGTCGGCCGCCCGGCTATAGCGCTCGGTGCCCGCCCCCATGGCCACGGCGTCAAAGGCACAGAAGAGGCCGTCGTACATCATGGAATCCACCAGCGTGGCGTCCCCGGCCCGGTATCCGGCCCTGGCCCCGGGTAGGAGGTAAGGGGCCTGGGTCATGGACTCCATCCCCCCGGCCACGACGATGTCGGCATCACCGGCGGTGATCATCTGGTCGGCCAGGTAGATGCTGTTGAGTCCCGACAGGCATACCTTGTTCACGGTGGTGGCGGCCACTGTCATTGGGATCCCCCCGGCCACTGCCGCTTGGCGAGCGGTGATCTGGCCTGCCCCAGCCTGGAGAACCTGGCCCATGAACACGTAGTCCACCTGGTCGGGGCGCACCCCGGCCCGCTCCAGGGCGGCGGCAATGGCCCGTCCTCCCAGCTGTGCCGCGCTGAAAGTGCCGAGCCCCCCCGACAGCTTGCCGATGGGAGTGCGGGCGCCTGCGACGATGACTGAACCGGGCATGAAAAGACCTCCGAGGACAAAGGGTGCGTTGAGTTTATTACTCCCCTGGCCGTCCGCGCCTACTGGCGAGTAACTTTTCGGCCATGCAAGCCTTCTTGGATGCCATCCTCAACGGCGCCTCGGGTGAGGACATCGCCTCCATGCCGTTGCCCGACGCCTACCGGGCGGCCACCGTGCACAAGGACGAGATCAAGATGTTCGAGGGTCTGGCCTCGCCGGACAAGGATCCCCGCAAGTCGCTCCACGTCGAGGACGTGGCCGTTCCAGAGCTGGCCCCCGACGAGGCCTACGTGGCCGTCATGGCCGGCGCCATCAATTTCAACACGGTATGGACGTCGATCTTCGAGCCCCTGCCCACATTTGGCTTCCTGGAACGTCTCGGTCGGGAGGGGAAGTGGGGGGCCCGACACGATCTGGACTACCACGTGGTGGGCTCCGATGCCGCCGGTGTCGTGGTCAGGGTGGGTTCGGCCGTTCGCAACTGGAAGCCGGGCGACAAGGTGGTGGTCCACTGCAACTACGTGGACGATCAGGATCCGACGGCGCATGACGACTCGATGCTGGCCTCAAACCAGCGCATATGGGGATTCGAGTCCAACTTCGGTGGTCTGGCCGATCTGAGTCTGGTCAAGGCCAACCAGTTGATGCCCAAGCCCGCCCACCTGTCGTGGGAGGAAGCCGCATGCAATGCGCTGTGCAATTCGACCTCGTATCGCATGCTGGTCAGCCACAACGGGGCGGCCATGAAGCAGGGTGATGTTGTGTTGATCTGGGGGGCCAGCGGAGGGCTGGGCGGCTACGCCGTCCAGTACGTCCTCAACGGCGGTGGGATACCCGTCGGGGTGGTGTCCTCGCCCGGGAAGGCGGACCTCTTGCACCGGATGGGTTGTGAAGCGGTCATCGATCGGAAGGCCGCAGGCTATAAGTTCTGGTCCGACGACAACACCCAGGATGAGCGGGAGTGGCGCCGCCTGGGCAAGGACATAAGGGCCCTGGTGGGAGAGGATCCCGACATCGTCTTCGAGCACCCGGGCCGGTCCACCATGGGGGCCAGTGTTTTCGTGGCCAAACGAGGTGGTCTGATCATGACCTGCGCTGCCACTTCGGGCTACATGATCGAATACGACAACCGGCACCTGTGGATGAAGCTCAAGACCATCAAGTCCAGTCATTTTGCCAATTACCGCGAGGCTTGGGAGGCCAACCGGCTGATCGCCAAAGGCATGATCCAGCCCGTGTTGTCGGCTGTCTACCCGCTTGAGGAAGTAGGAGAGGCAGCCCGCCAGGTCCACGCCAATCTGCACGAGGGCAAGATCGGTGTCCTCACCCTGGCTCCGGCCGCGGGTCTGGGCATCGACGATCCGGAGTTCCGGGCCAAAGTGGGAGAGGATCGGATCAGCGCCTTTCGATCCGATCTGGACGCCAGGGGGTCGGGGTGACGGCCGGCGCCATGCTCTTGACCGAGATCGACCACGTAGCCATCGCCGTCAAGGATCTGGAGGCGGCCCTGTCCTACTACCGCGACACGTTCGGGGCGGTGGCGACCCACCGGGAACGCATCGATTCCGATGGCGTGGAGGAAGCCCTGATCAAAGTGGCCGATTCCTACATCCAGTTGCTTACCCCGACTCGGGACGACTCCCCGGTGGCCAAATACCTGGAGCGCAACGGAGAAGGAGTCCATCACGTGGGTTACCGGGTTGCCGATTGCGCCCTGGCCTTGCGAGCCGTCAAGGACAGCGGTGGTCGGGTCATCGATGACGAACCCCGCCCCGGTTCCCGGGGCACCACCGTGGCATTCGTCCATCCCAAGGGAGCATTTGGCACGCTCATCGAGCTGGTCCAGGAGTAGCCCGCCGATACCCTGCCCGAGCTCGGGCCGCGGCCACGATCAGTGCAATGCATACATCGGTCGGAATGACGGTCGAATCGATCATCAGGTGATACAGGCTCGGGTCCTGCGGATCCAAGTGGTAGAGGTGGCGGGCATAGGCGTGGCGGGCCTGGTCAGTGCGGTGCTGGCCCTCACGAGCCGCCTCTTCGTCCACCCCTTGGACCTGCTGGGCCTGGGCGATCCTGGCTTCGACGGAGCCGTCGAGGCGAACGTGGAGGGCGCGGGGATGATTGCCCAGCACCGCCGCCCCCATCCGGCCGAGAAACACTCCACCCGTGCTGCGGGCTGCCGACCAGATCACCTCCTCGATCTGGGAGCGGTAGGTTCTGTCGTCGGTCAGGGCATCGGGGTCGGGCATTACGCCGAAGCTGCCCGCTGACACGGGGAGACGTGCTAGCGCGGCCACGAAACGACCCAAGAACGAGCCGTCACGTTCACGCGCTTCCACCGCATCCAGGGGGACCTCCAGATTGCGCGCCACCGTCACGGGAATGGCTCGATCAAGGAAGGGGATACCCAATTCGGCGGCCACGGCCGGACCGATGACCGAGCCGCGGGCGCCGTAAGGGGCGGACAGGGTGACCACGACGGGTGACTGCCCGCCACCCGCCGGCTCGGTGGCTGACGGCTCGGTGGCTGACGGCTCGGTGGCTGACGGCTCAATCATGGTCTCGGTCTCCTTGTTGGGCTGGTCCCGGTGGCTGGAGTGGCCCGGTGATGAGGCGCAGTGGACGATTGTGGAAAAGGTAGGCGGTGGTCCAGTTGATTACCACAACAACCTTCGACCGGTGGGAAATGATGTAGACGATGTGGACGACAGCCCAGACCAGCCAACCCGGGAAGCCCGTCAGGCGCAGCGGTCCCACCTGGGCGATGGCATTGTTGCGCCCAATGGCCGCCATCATGCCCTTGTCCTGGTAGGCGAAGGGCTTGGGGGTTTCTCCCCGCACCAGTGCCACGATCGATTGGGCGGCGTGGCGACCCTCCTGGATGGCCACGGGAGCCAACATGGGCAAGGGTCCGTCTCCCTGACCGCTCTCGACATGGGCGAGGTCTCCGATCACGAACACCTCAGGGTGGTCGACCAATTGCAGCGTGGGTGAAACCGAGACCCTCTCACTGCGCTGGAGATCGACCCCTATGGACGCCCCCAGGGGACTGGCCCTGACCCCTGCCGCCCATATGACAGTGGCGGCCTCGACCCGGGTCCCGTCGGCCAGCTCGAGCCCCGAGTCGGTCACTGCCGCCACAGATGACCCCAACCTTACGGTGACTCCCCAGTCCCCCAACCTCTTGAGCGCGGCCCGACGCAGGCTGGGGGCGAAGGGCCCGAGGAGGTGGTCCACCCCGTCGACGAGGGTGACACGAGCCTCGGTCACGTCGAGATGCTTGAAATCCCCGGCCAATGAATGGCGAATCAGATCGATCAGGGCCCCGGCGAACTCCACACCGGTGGGACCCCCTCCCACGATTGCAAAGCTTGTCAGCAGGCGACGTTCGGCCGCGTCGTCATTGCGGGCGGCCAGCTCGAATTGGGACAGGACCCGGTTGCGCAGCGCCAGGGACTGCCCCATGGTCTTGATACCGAAGCTCGTGTCCTGCGCCCCCGGTACGTCGAAATAGTTGTCGACACTGCCGGGTGACAGCACCAGATAGTCATACGGGAACTCCTTCGCGGCGGTGAACACCAGGCGCCGCTTGGTGTCGATGCGCTCCACCCGGGTGCAGCAGAAGTCGGCATTGGGGATGTGACGGAGGATGTCACGTACCGGATGGGCCACCTCGCCGGAGTCCAACTCGGCGGCGGCCACCTGATACTGAAAGGGCGAAAATGAGTGAAAGTTGTTCTGGTCGAGGACCACAACTTCGACGGGAGCCCCTTTGAGGGCCTTGACGGCAGCCAGACCCCCGAATCCCGCCCCGACGATTACGACCCGGGGCAGGACCGAACCCGACCCGACGGCGCTAACTTCTGGGTCACCATGAAGGTCCACCTCGTTGATGGTACCTATGAGTTGTTCAGGCACCATTTTGGCCAGCCGTCGCACATCAACGGACAGGGCCTGGAAGTGTCGGCTACCAGGGGGGTCCTGTCCTCGGTCCTGGGTCTGATTGCCGAGGGCGTCACGCATGTGGGGGTGGCTACCGACCATGTGGTGGAGTCGTTCCGCAATGACATGTGGCCCGGCTACAAGACGGGGGCAGGGGTGGAGCCGGCCCTGATGTCCCAGTTTCAGCTGCTGGAGGACGCTCTGGCGGCCATGGGGGTGGTGGTGTGGGCCATGGTCGAGCTCGAAGCTGACGATGCACTGGCTTCGGCGGCTGAGGTGGCCGGTGATGACGCCAGGGTGGACCAGGTGGTGATCTGCACTCCGGATAAGGACCTGGCCCAGTGTGTGCGGGGAGGTCGCATCGTCCAGTTGGACCGTCGAGCCGGTCGCCTCGTAGACGAGGACGGGGTGAAGGAGAAGTTTGGCGTCGGACCCGAATCGATCCCTGACTACCTGGCCCTGGTAGGCGATTCGGCCGACGGCTTCCCCGGACTGCCCGGCTGGGGAGCCAAATCCTCCTCGGCCGTCCTGTCCGTATACCCCCACCTAGAGGACATCCCCGATGAGCCCGGTCGGTGGGAGCTGACCGTGCGGGGCGGGGCGGCCCTGGCAGCCACCCTTGCCGCCCACCGGGACCAGGCCATGCTGTTCAGAGACCTGGCTACGCTTCGGATCGACCGGTCCCTCCTCGGCGGTGTCGACGAGCTGGCTTGGAGGGGACCCACCCCGGGCTTTGCTCGGATGTGCCAGCACCTCGACATGCCGGGCCTGTCCACAAGGGCGATGCGCCTTGGCTCAGGGACCGATCCCTCGGGGCTTTAGCCCCTGGGCCTCGGCGCCCGGTAGCCTGCGGGGAATGTCGGACCACCCGATGACCCAACGACTCCAAGAGCTGGCCCATCGGCGGGAACAGGCACTTCATGCCGGTTCTCCCCGTTCCGTTGAGCGCCAGCACGCCAAGGGAAAGATGACGGCCCGGGAGCGACTGGAGTACCTCTTGGACGAGGATTCCTTCCAGGAGCTGGACATGCTGGCCCGGCACCGGGCCCACGGTTTGGGCTTGGAGGAGACCCGTCCCTACACCGATGGGGTGATTACCGGCTTCGGAACGATCGATGGTCGCCGGGTGTGCGTATTCAGCCAGGATTTCACCGTGTTCGGGGGCGCGTTGGGCGAGGTGTTCGCCGAGAAGATCCACAAGATCATGGACCTGGCCTCCTCGGTGGGAGTTCCCATGGTGGGGCTCAACGACGGCGCCGGAGCCCGGATCCAAGAGGGAGTGGTCTCCCTGGCTTCATATGGGGGGATCTTCTTTCGCAATGTGGCGGCCTCAGGGGTGATACCCCAGATAAGCGTGGTGCTGGGACCTTGTGCCGGAGGGGCGGTGTACTCGCCGGCAATGACCGACTTCATCTTCATGGTGCAAGAGACGTCGCACATGTTCATCACCGGTCCTGACGTGGTCAAGACCGTCACCGGTGAGGACGTTTCCCTCGAACAGCTGGGCGGAGCCATGAGCCACGCCACCAAATCTGGGGTCGCCACCTTCGTCTCGGCCGACGAGAAGGCTTGCCTGGACGACGTCCGTTACTTGCTCAGCTTCCTGCCCACCAACAACTTGGAGATGCCACCGTCGCTGGAGTGCGACGACGATCCCGATCGGGCCACGCCCGAGCTCATCGACCTCATGCCTGCCTCGCCCAACCAGCCCTACGACATGAAGAAGGTCATCTCTGCGGTAGTGGACGATGGCGAGTTCTTCGAGTACTTCCCTCACTGGGCCAACAACATCACGTGTGGTTTTGCCCGGGTGGCCGGGCACGTGGTCGGCGTGGTCGGCAACCAGCCCCAGGTTCTGGCCGGCGTGCTCAACATCGACGCGGCCGAAAAGGCGGCGCGCTTTGTTCGTACGTGTGACGCCTTCAACGTCCCGCTGGTCACCTTCGTGGACGTTCCCGGCTTCATGCCCGGTACGGACCAGGAGTATGGCGGGATCATCCGCCACGGAGCCAAGCTGCTCTACGCCTACTGCGAGGCCACGGTGCCCCGCATCCAGATCATCACACGCAAGGCCTACGGGGGTGCATACGTGGTCATGAACTCCAAGTCCATCGGCGCCGACCTGGCCTTTGCGTGGCCGTCGGCCGAGCTGGCGGTGATGGGTCCCCAGGGGGCGGTGGAGATCGTGAACCGCCGGGAGCTGGCTGAAGCGGCCAACCCAGAGGCCCGACGGGCCGAGCTGGTCGAGGAGTACACCGAGAGATACGCCAACCCCTACGTGGCGGCCGAGCGGGGCTTCGTAGACGACGTGATCGACCCTGCCGACACCCGTCGGGTCCTTGTCCGCAGCCTGGAGATGCTGCGGACCAAGCGCGAGGACTTGCCCAAGCGAAAGCACGGCAATGTCCCCCTCTGACCCCTCTTTCTCTCAGGGTCCACTCCACGGTGATGGCGCCGCCAGATCCCATGCCGGCCGGGCCGATGATGCTGCAGCCGTGGCTGCCATCGCCGCCGCGGTGGAACTGTGCTGGCCGCGACCGCGCCTCGCCGGGTCCTCCGCAGGCTCGGTTGCCGGTCCCGGGCCGTGGCGCTTCTCCGGGCGGTGGTGGCTGCAACCAGTCCCCCTCCGCCGGGACAGGTCCTCGGCCATTCGCTGAGGATAGGCCTCATGGTTAGTGATGATTATCCCCATCGCGTCAATTGCGTCACCTGGAGTAAGAGCCCCGAGGTCGAGGGGGGATCATGATATTGCCAGCCTCACCTGCGACCTTAGGTGCAGCTACGGCGGACGAGCTCACTTGGTTCTCTGTGGATAAGCCTGTGGACAAGGTTGGGATTGCGGCTGTGGACTTCGCCGCGTCCAGTGGAAATCAGACGCCATGGTCACCGGGCCAGATCCGAACGGTCGGGTGATCAGCCACCTGGTCGATTCGGCCCTGCACCTCCACGGGCTGGTGGCCTATCTGCTGGTGGGGGGCCTGGCCTTCGGCGAGGCTGCGGTAATGCTGGGATTCATACTGCCCGGCGAGACCGCGGTGATCCTGGGTGGGGTATTGGCCAGCCAGCACCGGGTGAGCTTGGGGGTCATGATGGCCGTGGCCATCGTGTCGGCCATAGTGGGGGACTCGGTCGGATACGAGGTAGGCAAGAAGTTCGGTCCATGGCTGTTGAAACGCAAGTTGTTCCTCCGCCCGCGCCCATCCCGGGCTGCGGCAACCACTCAGGGCTACATCCGACGCTACGGCGGTCGGGCCGTGTTCATCGGCCGGTTCACAGCCCTTTTGCGGGCCATGGTGCCGGGCATGGCCGGCATGTCCGGGATTCCCTACTTCCGCTTCTTGATTTTCAATGCCGCTGGGGGTCTCATCTGGGCCGGTGGCTACACCCTGGTCGGCTACGTGGTGGGGGCCTCCTACAAGAAGGCGGAGAAGGTGGCAGGCAGCGCTTCGGCCGGCCTGCTGGCCCTGATCGCCCTGGTGGTCATCGTCACCTACCTGCGCAACAAGCGCAAGGAGCGACGTCTGGAGCAGACCTATGGCGCCGCCGGGACGTCCGGTCCGGACCCGGCCTGAGATTAAGGATGGACCACGGCCCCCTCCAGGCGGTGGTCGGCCACCAGGTCCACCAGATCGTTCATGATCCGGGTGAAGTCGAAGTCCTTCGGGGTGTACACCGCAGCCACCCCGGCCTTGGCCAGCCGGGTCGCATCGGTTCCCGAGATGATCCCTCCGGCCACCACCGGCGCCTCCACCCCAAAGGCGCGCAGGAGGCGAACGATGTCGGGGATCAATTCCAGATGGCTACCCGAAAGGATCGAGATCCCTACCAGGTCCACGTCCTCGTCCCGCGCCGCCACCGCGATCTGGGAGGGGGTCAGGCGGATGCCCTGATAGATCACCTCAAATCCGGCATCGCGAGCGGCCACGGCAATCTGCTCGGCGCCGTTGGAGTGGCCGTCAAGTCCTGGCTTGGCCACCAGCATGCGGGGTGGCCCCCCGGGGAGAGCCTGGACCCGGGCCAGCACGCCCGCCATCTCGCTTCCCCGGCGACCGACCGCCCCGTTCACTCCGGTGGGAGCCCTGTACTCGCCAAATACCTCTCGCAGGATGCCGGCCCACTCGCCGGTCGTGCCCCCGACCCGGGCCAGGGCGATGGTGGGGACCATGATGTTCTCGTTTGTCGACGCCACCCGCCGCAACTCTTCCAGGGCGGCCCGAACAGAGTCGTTGTCCCGGGCCATCCGCCATGCGACGACGTCGGCGATCATCTCGGCCCCCACCGCCGGGTCGACCCTCAAGAAGACCTCCTCACCCTCTGGCGGATCCAGGGGCGACGGCGCCGTGTCGGTGAAGCAGTTGACCCCCACCACCAAAAGCTCGCCGGTCTCGATGCGTCGGGCCCGGTCGGCCTGACTCCTGACCAGGCGAGCCTTGAGCTCGTCGATGGCCTCGAAAGCCCCACCCAGGGCCAGAACTTCGTCCAGCTCGGCGGTGGCCGATGCAACCAGTTCGGCTGTTCGCCCCTCGATCACCACCGATCCGTCGAAAATGTCTTCGTATTCGAGCAGGTCGGTCTCGTAGGCCAGGATCTGCTGGATGCGTAGCGACCACTGCTGATCCCATGGCCGGGGAAGCCCCAGGGCCTCGTTCCAGGCGGGCAATTGCAAGGCCCGTGCTCGGGCCCCCCGGGACAGGGTGACGCCCAAGGCCTCGAGCACGATGCGGGGGACGTTGTTCTCGGGCTGGCTTTCCGTTAGGCCCAGCGAGTTGACCTGGACCCCGTAGCGAAATCGACGCAGTTTGGGGTCGCTCACCCCGTAGCGCTCGGTGCAGATCCGCTCCCACATAGTGGTGAACGCCCGCATCTTGCACGTCTCCTCGATGAAGCGGATCCCTGCGTTCACGAAGAACGAGATCCGACCCACGACCTGGGCGAAGTCTTGTGGGGCCACCTGGCCCGACTCGGCCACGGCATCTAAGACACCGATGGCCGTGGCCAAGGCGTAGGCCACCTCCTGGGTAGGGGTTGCTCCGGCCTCTTGGAGGTGGTAGCTGCATACATTGATGGGGTTCCACTTGGGAACGTGGTGAACCGTGTAGGCCACCATGTCGCTTATGAGGCGCCGGCTCGGTTCGGGCGGGAAAATGAAGGTACCCCTCGACAGGTACTCCTTGACTATGTCGTTCTGCGTGGTTCCGGCCAGAGCCGAGGCGTCCACCCCCACACTTTCGGCGTGGGCTATGTAGAGGGCCAACAACCACGCCGCCGTGGCATTGATGGTCATCGAGGTGTTCATCTCATCGAGCGGGATCCCGTCCATGAGCTGGCCCATATGGCCCAGATGAGCCACCGGGACCCCAACTTTTCCCACCTCGCCTCCGGCTTCGGGGGAGTCGGGGTCATAGCCGATCTGGGTGGGTAGGTCGAAGGCCACGCTGAGCCCGGTCTGACCCTTGGCCAGGTTGGTGCGATAGAGGGCATTGGAGGCCCGAGCCGTGGAATGGCCCGAGTAGGTCCTCATTACCCAAGCCTTGTCGGCCATATCCGAGCCCTCCCGTTATCCAGCTCGCCGGTCAAGATCGATCCACTGGGGGCGACCAGGATATCCTGCCCGTCCCCAACGATTACCGGCTATCGCCGGTAATCGTAGAAGCCCTGGCCGGACTTGCGGCCCAATCGGCCCGCGGAGACCATCCGGCGCATCTCGGGAACGGCGGCGTAGTTGGGGTCCCGAAACTCGTTGTAGAGGGCATCGAGAATGGCCACACTGGTGTCCAGCCCGACCAGGTCGAGCAGGGCCAAAGGCCCCATGGGGAAGCCACAGCCGCCCTTCATGGCCGCATCGATGCCCTCGGCATCGGCCACACCCGTCTGCAGGAGGCGCACTGCGTTGTTCAGGTAGGGAAAGAGAAGGGCATTGACGATGAACCCGGCCTGGTCCTTGACCCTCACCGGCGTCTTGCCGCACTGGGTCGCGAAGGCGTGGGCTGCTTCGAGGGTCTCGGAGCTGGCCGTGAGCGGTTCCACGATCTCCACCAGGGCCATGACCGGCGCTGGATTGAAGAAATGGATGCCGCACACCCGGTCGGGCCGGCTGGTCTCCATGGCCATGTCGATGACGGCCAGAGTCGAGGTGTTGGTGGCCAGGATGGCTTCGGGCTTGCAGATCCGATCCAGCTCGTTGAATAAATGCTTCTTGACGTCGAGGTCTTCCACGACCGACTCGATCACCAGGTCGCATGTAGCCAGGTCGTCCAGCTTGGCCGTGGCCCTCACCCGTCCCAGGGCGGCCTGGCTCTCTTCCTCGCTCAGTTTGGAGCGCTCGACTTGCTTGGCCAGGGACTTCTCCAGGGCGGCCATCATGGCGTCGGCACTGTTTTGTTGGCGGGAACGGAGCACTACCTCAAAGCCGTGAACGGCGGCACACTCGGCCATCCCCGAACCCATGATGCCCGACCCCAGAATTCCCAACCGTTTGATTTCCATGGGCCGGAAGGCTACCGGTGGCCGCCCTGAGTGCTCAACTGCCTACCGCGCCGGCTCCGCCGCGCCGTGCACCGCGTATTAGGGTCATGGCCATGTCGCCCGAGGGCCAAGACCTGCTGTCCGAGGGCCAAGGGCTGTCATCGGAGGGCCAGATTGGCCCTGATGTCACTGCCAGCGCTGGGATCGTGGCTCTGGTGGGCGGAGCAGAGTTCGGCCCGGGATGCGACTTCGATGCAGAGTTGGCCGCGGTCGGTGGATCCGAGGTGGTGGTCCTGCCCACCGCAGCGGCCTACGAGAATCCCGGTCGTGCCGTGGATACGGCGCGCAAGTGGTTCGCCCAATTTGGTGTGGCGGTCAACGGCCTGATGGTGCTGGCCCGTTCCGAGGCCGAGGACCCCGGGGTGGCCGAGGTCGTTCGATCGGCCCGGTTCATCTACCTGACCGGGGGCTCGCCACTCCATTTGCGCAGCGTGCTCAAGGCCACTCCGACCTGGCAGGCCCTCATGGAGGCGTGGAGATCGGGAGCGGTGGTGGCCGGTTCTTCGGCCGGCGCCATGGTGCTCACCGATCCCATGGTCGACCCCCGTGGAGGCGCCTTTACCCTGGGGCTGGGACTGATCGAGCAGTTGGCCATCATCCCGCATTTTGCCGCCTTCTCCGAAGAGCGCCGCCACCGCACCTTGAATCTGGCCTCCCGAGGCTTGCCGGTGGTGGGGATAGACGAGGCCACTGCGCTCATCCGGGAGTCCGATGGCACCTGGAAGGCCCGGGGGGCAGGCCAGGTCCAGGTCTTCGTGGACGGCGAGCGCGCCGGGCTGGAGGTCCTGCAGCGCTCCGATTGAGCCAGGTGGTCGAGCCCGGGCTCAGTCGGCAGGGCTGATGGTGACCGAGTCGATCGTCACCTTATGGCTCGGCTTTCCCGAGCGGCTTCCAACCGCGTCGATGGCCGACACCACGTCCAGTCCGGCTACTACCTTGCCGAACAGGGAGTACTGGGGGGGCAGGCGCATGCCATCGGGTCCGCTGATGACGAAGAACTGGCTCCCGTTGGTGTTGGGGCCGGAGTTGGCCATGGCCAACGAGCCCAGCTCGTAGCGTCCCGGGCTGGGCAGTTCGTCGTCAAAACGGTATCCCGGGCCGCCCGTACCGGTCCCGGTCGGGTCGCCACCCTGGAGGACGAAACCGGGGATGATGCGGTGAAAGACGATGCCCTCGAAGTAGTGGTAGCGGGCCAGGAAGACGAAGCTGTTGACGGTGTTGGGGGCGGCCAGGGCGTCCAGGGCGATGGTCATGGTCCCCATGGATGTAGTCATTTCGGCCGTATAGGCCACCGAGGCATCGATGCATAGGGGTGGCGGACCGTCAAACTTCTGGGTACGGGGCGAGGAGCCGTCGGCAGCGGGACACGGTGAGGTCATGGAAACGCTCTCTTTCGCAAAATAGGCTGAAGTTGGCTGATTGTTCGACTTGGTTGGCTCAAGACTGGGCGACTCTTGAGACTGGGTAGCTCTCAGGACGGTGTAACTCTCAGGACTGGGTGATTGTGACCTTGATCATCTTGTGGGTCACCGTGGGTGTGCCCGAGGCCGAACCATCCTTTTCGATCTTGCTCACCACACTCATACCCGATGTGACCTGACCGAACAGCGAGTACTTGGGCGGAAGAGCGGTGCCCTGGGAACCGGTGATTATGAAGAACTGGCTCCCGTTGGTATTGGGCCCGGAGTTGGCCATGGCCACGGAACCGATCTTGTAGGCCCCGGCCTTGGGCAGCTCGTCGGCGAACTTATAGCCCGGACCACCCTGGCCCGTGCCGGTCGGATCCCCACCCTGAACGACAAAGCCGGGGATGACGCGGTGGAAGATGACCCCGTCGTAGTAGTGATACCGGGCCAGAAAGACAAAGTTGTTCACCGTCTTGGGCGCGGCCGCCGAGTCGAGTGAGATCACGAAGCTGCCCACGTCGGTTGTGACGTTGGCCGTGTAGTGCTTGGCCGGGTTGATGCATACGGGAGGGGCGGCGGTGAATTTGCGTTCCTGCGGTGAGGTTCCGTCGATCTTGGGACACGTTGGGGCAACGGCGGTGGGGGCCGCGCTGGTCGTGGTGGACTTGGGCGTGGTGGTCGTGGACGAAGCGGCTGATTTCGACTTGCCCGAACCCCCCTGGGTCACCAGGATGACGATCACCACGGCGATGATCACGATCACCCCAAGGGTCACGCCCTGGCTGCGGCGGGCCTTACGGCGCCGGGCGGCTTCCAACTGTGCCCGCCGCGCCATCTTCCCGGCCTTCTTGCGTTCTCGCTTCGGTGTGGGCACGGGACCCCACGCTATCGGACGGTCCCGCCTGCTCGCATCCCGGCCTGGCAGGCCAGGTTTCACCCCTGGTCCGGATTCCGTGTGCCATGTTTCACCAGTGGCGGGGCTGGAGATATCAATCCACGTGCGACAAGTTCCCGCCCGGCCGTCTGGCCCATCCTCGGATGGTTTGCCCCCGGCTCGTTCGAGAAGGTCCAGGCGAAGCCTGGCCCTGACCAGCCTGGTGGTACTGAGCGTGGTAGCCGCGGCCTGTTCGTCCACGCCCTCTGCCGCTTCGAGTCACTCCTCCACCACCGCGCCGGCCCCGGCCGGCGGATCGGTCCCCACGACCACAGCCCCAGCCCTATCAGGAACATCGGGGGCCCTGGCCCTCCAGAGTGCCTACGAAGCCGTGGTGACCAAGGTGCGACCGTCGGTGGTCGAGATCTCAACCAACACCGACTTGGGATCGGGCATCGTCTATGACAACAAGGGCGACATCGTCACCAACAATCATGTGGTGGCCGGGCATTCCACCTTCACCGTCACCACCCCCAACGGCCACACCTTCCCGGCCACGCTGGTCGGAGCTTTTGCCCCCGACGACCTGGCCGTGATCAAGGTGACGGGAGCCACGGGGCTGGTTCCGGCCAAGTTCGCCGACTCCTCCCTCCTCCAGGTGGGACAGATCACCCTGGCTGTGGGCAACCCGCTGGGTCTGCAGTCCAGCGTTACGAGTGGGATCGTGTCGGCCGTGGGTCGCACCGTGAGCGAGGGACGCAACGGCGTGACCCTGCCGGACACCGTGCAGACCAGCGCCTCGATCAATCCGGGCAACAGCGGGGGCGCGCTCGTCGACATCGCCGGTCAGGTGATCGGCATTCCCACCCTGGTGGCGACCACCGCCCAGCTGGGAGGCGGCGCCGCACCCGGCATCGGCTTTGCCATCGCGTCCAACACGGTCAAGCTCATCGCCTCGCAGCTGGTGGCCTCGGGCAAGGTCACGAACTCCGGTCGCGCCGCACTCGGCGTCGTTGTGGCCACCGGTTTCGACCAGAACGGCCAGCCCGCCGGGGTGATCGTGCGCAGCGTCCTGCCCAACCAGGGGGCGGCCAAGGCCGGCATCAAGGTCGGCGACGTCATCCTGTCGGTGAACGGCAAGGCGGTCAAGACCACCTCTGAGCTGTCCGATTTGTTGGCCGAACTCAAACCGGGGCAAGTGGTCAAGGTGGCTATCACCGATTCCTCTGGAGCCAATCGAACCGTAAATGTGACGCTTGGCCAACTCTCCGGCCACTGACCGGGGGACGGTAGGGTCTGGGGCGTGAGCCTGCTGGTGCAGAAGTTCGGAGGAACCTCCGTCGGCGATGCCGATCGGATCCGGGCCGTGGCAGATCATGTGGCTCGTACTGTGAGACGGGGCGACCAGGTGGTGGTGGTGGTGTCGGCCATGGGCAAGAGCACCGACGACCTGATCCGCCTGGCCAATGACGTCAGCGCCACCCAGCCCGGTCGGGAGCTGGACATGCTGCTCACCTCGGGCGAGCGGGTGTCGATGGCCCTGTTGTGTATGGCCCTGGCCGATCTTGGCGTGCCCGCCGCCTCATTCACCGGGAGCCAGGCCGGGATCATCACCGACCCGGTCCACACCAGGGCCAAGATCATCGAAGTCAAGGGGGATCGGCTGCGCCTGGCTCTCGGCCAGGGCCAGGTTCCCGTTGTGGCTGGTTTCCAGGGCGTATCGGAGGGTCGGGACATCACCACCTTGGGTCGGGGCGGTTCGGACACCACAGCGGTGGCCTTGGCCGCGGCGCTGGGAGCCCAGGTATGCGAGATTTACACCGATGTGTCGGGGGTGTTCACCGCCGACCCCAGGGTCGTCCCCGAGGCCCGGCGCATACCCGTCGTCTCGTTCGAGGAGATGCTTGAAATATCATCCAGTGGCGGCCGGGTCCTGGTCCATCGCTCGGTGGAGTTCGCCCGCAATCACGACGTGGACCTCCACGTCCGATCGAGCTTCACCTGGGAGCCAGGCACCTGGGTCAAAAAGGAGGACGCCTTGATGGAGCAGGCGGTTGTCTCGGCCGTGACCCATGACACCACCGAGGCCAAGGTCACAGTCCGGGGCGTGCCCGATCAACCCGGGATCGCGGCCCGGCTGTTCAGGGCCCTGGCCGAACGGGAGGTGAACGTGGACATGATCGTGCAGAACACCTCGGTGCACAACACCACCGACATCTCCTTCACGGTGCCCAAAGAAGACCTGGCCACATCCGAAGAGGTGGCGCGTCGGGTGCTGCCCGACCTGGGTGGGGCCGAGGTCAGCGTGGACGCGGGCGTGGCCCGGGTTTCGTTGGTCGGTGCAGGCATGAAAACCCATCCCGGGGTTACCGCGGCCATGTTCGAGACCCTGGCCGCCAACGACATCAACATCGAGATGATCTCCACTTCGTCCATCCGCATCTCATGCGTGGTGTCCATCAAGGATGTCGAGAAGGCGGTCCAGGCCTTGCACGCCACCTTCGAGCTGAGCTGATCACCTTCGACGGTTGGGGTGGCGAGCGCGGGGCGCCGGAGCCATAGCGGCTTCAGATCGCGAACGGCGAGTCTCCTCCCGCCGGCTGATCCGACGCTGGGGCGGCCAGTAACCCGGCCAGTGCGGAGAAGTCGGCGGCCAGGGTCTGGCGCAAGGACGGCGTGTAGAGAGCGGCGGCCGGGTGGTGGATCGGGAAGAGGGTAACCGCCCATGAACCGAGTTCCAGGCGCTCGGCCCGGCCATGGAGGCGGGAGATGCCGGTCGGGTCGCCTCGCAGGAGCTTGGTGGAGAAGTTGCCCAGGGTGCAGATGACCTTTGGCTGGATCAGGGCCACCTGGGAGTGCAGGTAGGACTCACAGGACCGGATCTCGTCGGGGCGAGGATCGCGATTTCCCGGGGGACGGCATTTGAGAACGTTGGCGATGAACACGTCCGATCGGACCATCCCGATCCCGCCCAGCAATTCGTCGAGCAGCTTGCCGGCCGCCCCCACGAACGGGAGCCCCACCTTGTCCTCCGAGGCGCCCGGAGCCTCGCCGACGAACATGAGGTCGGCGTTGGCGTTACCCGCCCCGAACACGACCTTGTTGCGGGTCTGGGACAGTGGGCAGCGGACGCAGGCCAGGGCCTGGCGATATACCACCTTGAGCCGTTCCCGCCGGTCGAATGCCGTGTCACTAGGCGATCCTCCCGAGCTGGGACCTCGCTGGTGCTCAGGGTTCGACGGCTTCACGGTTCCAGTCTGGCTCACCGGAGGCCAGGCCACCTCGGCCTAATGTGGGGGAATGAGAGTAGGGGTATTCGGGGCCACCGGCCAGGTGGGAACGGTCATGCTGTCGATTCTGGAGCAGCGTAGCTTTCCCGTCGACGATCTCCGCCTCTTCGCCTCGGCCCGGTCGGCCGGTCGTCGCCTGACATGGAAGGGCACGGATCTCGAGGTCGAGTCGAGCGAAGGAGTCAGCTTCGAGGGATTGGACGTGGCGCTCTTCTCCAACGGGGGAGCGACCTCGAGGTGGCTGGCTCCCCAGGTGGCTGGGGCCGGAGCCATCGTGATCGATAATTCGTCGGCCTGGCGCATGGACCCTGACGTGCCCCTGGTGGTACCTGAGGTGAATTCTGCCGCCTTGGGCCATAGGCCCAAGGGAATAGTGGCCAATCCCAACTGTACGACGATGGTGGCCATGCCGGTTCTCAAGCCCTTGCACGACGCTGCCGGGCTGACCAGGGTGGTGGTGGCGACCTATCAGGCGGTGTCGGGCGCCGGGAGGGCCGGTGCGGCCGAGTTGGCTGACCAGGCGGCCAAGGCGGGCGACAGAGCCATGGACCTCACCCTTGACGGCTCGGCCCTGGATCTGGGCGCCGCTATCCAGTTCGCCGCTCCCATCGCCTTCAACGTGGTTCCGTGGGCGGGGAACCTGGTTGACGACGGCCGGGGCGAGACCGACGAAGAGCAGAAGTGGCGCAATGAGAGCCGCAAGATTCTCGACCTACCCAATCTGGCCGTGACCGCCACCTGTGTGCGTGTCCCCGTATTCACAGGACATTCGCTGGCCCTGAACCTGGAGTTCGCCTCACCCCTGAGCCCGATTCAAGCCACCGAATTGCTGTCCGATGTCCCGGGGGTGGCTCTGGTCGATCTACCCACCCCTCTGCAAGCGGCTGGGCGGGACTCGGTTCTGGTCGGTCGGATACGCCCCGATGACGGTGCGGCCAATGGGCTGTCCCTGTTTGTAAGCGGTGACAACCTGCGCAAGGGTGCGGCTCTGAATGCCGTGCAGATTGCCGAGGCTCTCCTCCCCTCCCTGGCTCGATGAGTAGCCAACGTGTGCCAGGTGGGGCGGTGCACAAGCTTCCCGCCGACCTGCGCGCGGCGCTGATCGCCAACCCCAATGCACTCGATGCTTGGAAGGACATTACGCCTCTGGCCCGCAACGAGTTCATCTGCTGGGTCGAGGATGCCAAGCAGGCGGTGACCCGGCAACGTCGTATTCGCCGTACTCAAGAGGAGCTGGAGGAAGGCCGGCGTCGGCCCTGCTGCTGGCCCGGTTGCGGGCATCGCCAGCGCACTGCCCGAGTGCCGGCCAGCGCATGACCGTTCATCTTCGAAGGCCACCCGGTGTGGCCGTGCCGGTGGCCAACTCCTGGAGCGGAGCACTGGTTAGGCTGAGCGGTTCATGACCACCCGAATCGTCCCCGAGAGGCTCAAGGCCCTGGTCGAGAGATCCCGGCGTGACGTAGAGGAGGGATTGTCGCCTGCCGTGGTCCTGGCCGTGGCCCGACACGGAGAAATAGTCGCCCAGGAGTGCTTCGGTCAGTGTTCCGTCGACACCCGCTTCGCCGTCTTCAGCGCGACCAAGCCGTTCGTGGCCTCGGTCATATGGCAGCTGATGGGCGAAGGGAGCATCGACGTGGCCAGGCCCGTGGCCGAATGGATTCCCCGGTTCGCCACCTTGGGGAAGGAATCGGTGACCCTCGAGCAGGTGATGCTGCACACCTCGGGCTTTCCCCATGCCCCGCTCGGTCCTCCCCAGTGGGTGCAACGGGGCGAACGCTTGGAGGCATTTGCCCATTGGCGGCTCAACTGGGAACCCGGCAGCGCCTATGAGTACCACCCGACCTCGGCTCATTGGGTCCTCGCCGAGGTCATTGCCGTGGTTACCGGTCTGGATCACTGCGCGGCCCTGGAGTCCCGGATCACCGCACCCCTGGGCCTGCCCCGGGTCCTGGGCCTGGCCCCTGGGGAACAGGGTGGCATCGCTACCATCGAATCCCGGGGGCAGCCCTCGACCCCCGATGAGTTGGAGGCGGCGCTGGGGGTGCGCGAACTACCTCAAACCGAGGTCACCGACGCCGCTTTATTGAGCTTCAACCTTCCGGGTACCCGGCAGGTGGGAGTACCCGGTGGTGGTGGGTTCATGAGGGCCGGGGATCTGGCTCTGTTCTACCAGAACCTGTTGACCGACAGCCTTGGCCTGTGGGACCCCAACGTACTGTCGGACGCAACCTCGCGGGTGCGCAACGATCTTCCCGACCGCCTGACAGGAGTGCCGGCCAACCGCACACTGGGACTGGTAATGGCCGGAGGCGACGGGCAATCCCATCGGCGGGGTATGGGCCGCACCGTGTCGTCTCGAACGTTCGGCCACAACGGGGCAGGGGGCCAGATTGCCTTTGCCGATCCCGATTCGGGCATCTCGTTTGCCTTCTTCACCGCCGGTTTGGACGCCAACGCCGTGCGTCAGTGGCGCCGGACCACTGCCGTGGCTTCCTTGGCCGGGGCACTCTGTACCCCTGCGTAGCCCTACGTGGGCGGCAGGCCCGGTCGGGATCGATTGGGCTCGATTGGGCTGGACAAATCCGGGATCACACCCAAGCGTCCGGCTTGGTAGTCCTCGAATGCCTCTTGCAGCTCGGCCCGAGTGTTCATGACGAATGGTCCGTAGTGGGCCACCGGCTCCCTGATGGGCTTTCCACCCAGTAACAAGAGCTCCAGATTGGGGGCATGGTCGGTCTGGCTGGTGTCGGCCCCCACGGTGATGGCGTCGCCCGGACCGAACACGGCCAGCTGCCCGGATCGGATCGGACGCTTGGGTATTCCGGCGGTTCCGTCCCCGACCAAGACGTAGGCCAAGGCATTGAAGGCAGGGTTCCATGCCAGCTCCAACCCGGCCCCAGGGCTCAGGGTGGCGTGCACCAAGGTGATGGGGGTGAAGGTCGATCCCGGACCGGCGTGACCCGACACCTGGCCCGAAATGATGCGCACCAGGCCTCCCCCATCGGGTGAGGCCACCAGTCCTGCGGTGTTGCCCCGCAGGTCCTGATACCGGGGAGCGCTCCACTTGTTGGCGGCAGGCAGGTTGACCCAAAGCTGGATCCCGTGGAACAAGCCTCCCGAGACCACCAGGGCCTCCGGGGGGGCCTCGATGTGCAAGATGCCGGAACCGGCTGTCATCCACTGGGTGTCGCCGTTGGTTATGAGGCCGCCACCCCCATTGGAGTCCCGATGGGCGAAAGTCCCGTCGATCATGTAGGTGACCGTCTCGAAGCCCCTGTGCGGGTGCCAAGCTGTCCCCTTGGGTTCACCTGGGGCGTAGTCGACTTCTCCCATCTGGTCCATGTGCACGAACGGGTCCAGGCTGGCCAGATCGATCCCGGCGAAGGCCCGACGCACCGGGAAGCCTTCACCCTCGAACCCACGAGGCGCGGTGGTCAGCGAGCGCACCTGTCGCTGGATGGCATCAGGTCCGGGACGATCGATCTTGGGAAGGGTCAAAGGATCAGCGGTTACGGCTGGCATCGAGCCTCCTGTCTATTCTGGGCCGCCTCAGGTTGAAGCGGCGGCCTTTCGGTCAACATAATTGAGGTCTCAACTATTCCCCCCGGGCCGGTCGCGGGGAGGCTACTGATGGGGGATGAGCGCGAGCAGTCGGCGGGGCAGGTGTCGAAGTACGCTCATCACCCCTCGCAGCCGGGGCGGAGCCCATACGACGACCCGGCGCCGACTCAGCCCGGCCAGGATGTGGCGGGCCAGTTCGTCGGCTGTGATGGACATGGGGGCCGGGGCCAACCCGGCTGTCATGCGGGTATGGACGAAGCCCGGCCGCACCACCATGACCCTGGCCCCGGAGTGGCGCAGTGAGTCCCCCAGTCCCAGGGCGAACCCGTCCAGCCCGGCCTTGGCCGACCCGTAGACGAAGTTATCCCGGCGCACCACTTCGCCGGCCACCGAGGACAGCACGACCAGGATGCCATGACCCTGAGCCCTCAGGGCATTGGCCACGATGAGGCAGGACACGGCCGGACCGGCAAAATTAACGTCGATCAGGTCATGGGCCTGGGAAGGGTGCATTTCCACCGTTTCTTGATGACCGAGGCGGCCCACGGCCATCAGCACCAGGTCGATGTCGTGCCGGCCCAGGATCTCGCCGAGAATCAAGGCGTGGCGCTCGACATCGGTGGCGTCCCATTCCACCGTGGTTACAGCATGGGCTCCCAGTTGGCGTGCTTCTTGGGCGGCCTGGTCCAGCTCGCCCCCGCTCCCGACTCCGCGCCCGGCAAGGATGACGGTCCTGGTTCGCCGGGGAATGAGCACCCGCAAAAGAGCCCGACCGATGTCGGAGGATCCGCCCAGAATCAATACCGACTGGGGATGGCCCAAGGCATCGTTCATCGGCGCATCTTCCCATCTCCGCCCAGGGGGTGATCCAGCGGTTCGGGGGTGGGGCCGGGAACCAGGCCCAAGCGATGGGCCAGGTCGGATCGAAACAACCCCAGGGGGTCGACCACGGCCCGAGTCCTTCTCCACTGGTCCAGTCCTGGGTACATGGCAGACACCAAATCGGGTCTCATACGGCAATCCTTGGCCAAATAGACGCGGCCACCCGCCTCGGCCACCCTCTGGTCCATCCGATCCAGCACCGGCCCCAGATCAGGATTGCCGCCGGCCAGGTCCAAGGCCAGTGTCCAGCCCGGTCCGGGAAATGACAAGGGTGCCAGGTCCCGCGGCCCCATCGTCTTGAGCACGGCCAGAAATATCGGGAACTCATCACCACCTAATTGTTCCAGGCAATCCTGAACCACCGACTCTGCCCCGAAGGGCACCACGAACTGGTACTGGAGGAGGCCGCGCCGTCCGTAGAGGCGAAACCAATTGGACAGAGCATCGAGGGGATAGAAGAAGGCATTCAGCGATGCCAGCTTGGGATCAGGGCCGGTTGGCGTTCGACGGAAGCGCCAGGCGTTGAGAACCCGTGCCGAGCTGGCGTTGAGAAGTCGATCGGGGAGACGGGGGACCGGCAGGCTGGTAGGCGCCTGCCACGACAATGATGGGGGCGCCTGCCACGACGATGATCGCTCGGGCTGGGAGTGTTTCGCCCGGACCAATCCCCTGGCCAAGGCCTTCACTTCGGCTTGGGTGCTGTGATGGCCCAGGGAAAGAAGAGATCGTCCCAGCCGGGCGCCGGGTGCCAAAGTGTCCAACCACGCCACCGAATAGCGGTGCGCCGAACTCCTGGCAGCCATGGCTCCCAGGAGGTCGTCGAGATCGTCGAGGCGCTCGGTACGAACCGTCATGGAGGCGGCCTCGATAGGGATCAGACCCAGTTCGGCCTCGATGATGGCGCCGGTCAATCCCATGCCGCCCACCGTTGCCCAAAAGACGTCGGCACTGGGGCCTTGGGGGAATAGCGTGTGCCGACCGGTGGGCGACACAAGTTCGATGGTCTTGAGGTGGCTCCCGATGCTGCCGTCGGCATGGTGGTTCTTGCCGTGCACGTCGGCGGCGATGGCCCCGCCCAAGCTCACATGGCGTGTCCCCGGGGTGACCGGCAGAAACCAGCCTCGAGGCACCAAGAGGCGGAGCAGGTGGTCGATCGTGACCCCGCCCCCGGCTCTGACCGTTGCCGCCTCGTCGTCTATTCGGACCAGCCGGGAAACCTGCGAAAGCTCAACGACGTCACCCCCGGCCAACTGAGCGGCGTCGCCGTAACTTCGCCCCATGCCCCGAACCAGGATGCCCCGCCCCCCGCTACGCCTGATGGCATCCTCCACCGCTGATGCCCCTTGGGTGCCGACCGGGCGCGAGACCCTTGACCCACTGGCCGTGACGTGCCCCCAACCCTGGAGGACCTCAAGGGCCATACAGGCCCATGAGCACCGTGAAGGCCCAAGCCACTCCGAAGACGCCGAACCATCGGTCGCTCAGCATGATCTCCTCAGGTGAGCCGCCCCTCCCACTGCTGGCGCAGGATTCATAGCGGACCAGGGCGGCCAGGAAGGGGAGGAGGGAAAGATCGAACCAGACGGGCGAGTGACCGGACGGGGTGACCTTGAGCACAGCCCAGGCGGCGTAGGCGGCGATGGTGAGGAACAGGGCGGACAGGCGCAACCAGGTCAGGAAGCGGGGTGAGTAGGCGGCCAGCGAACGCCGGTGTTGGCCGGCCAGGGCGCCCAGTTGGATCTGTTCTGCCGATCGCTTTCCCACCACGACAAAGAGCGAGCCGGCGCAGGCCACGGCCAGGAATTTGTTCGAGAGCCCGACCCGGCCCGCTTCGGCCCCGGCCCAGGTGCGAAGAATGAATCCCGACACCACGATGGCCAGTTCCACGATGGCCAGGTGCTTGAGCCAAACGCTGTAGCTAACGGAGACGACGCCGTAGATGGCGATGACCAGGCCCAGCATGGGGGCTATGGCCAGGCCCAGGCCCAATCCCATCGCCAGGGCCCCCAAGCCGGAAAAGCTGGCCATGCGCGCCGAGACGACCCCGGCAGCCACGGGGCGGGTTCGCTTGACCGGATGGAGTCGATCGGCGGCCACGTCCCGGGCATCGTTGATCAGATAGGTGCCCGATGCGGCCAGGGTGAAGGCCAAGACCGCCCCAATGGAGGCCATGAGTGGGCCGGGATGAAGGGCCACCCCGGCCAGGACCGGCGCAGCCAGCACCAACAGGTTCTTTACCCATTGGCGCGGGCGGGCGGCAATGAGCAGACCCCGGACTTGGGAGAACCCACCGGGTTGAAGCGTCGCCGGCGGATTGGCGACGGCCGAGACACCGAGCGCCGGGGGCCTCGCCACGGGGCTCGGGGTGACGGGGGTCAGGGTCACGGGAATATTCCCGGTCGGTGGCCCGCCCCGCCGGCCGGCGTTGACCCGACGTTGTCGCGAGCTGAAAGAGCGATGAAGTCGCGTGAATCGGTCAGAAAGTAGCGATCCACTCCCCGGTGCATACCCGGAAGCAACTTGGCGCCGTTAGATGCGCTGGCCGGCTGGCCTGGAGCCTGGTTAAAGGAATAGAAGTTGACCCAGTCTGTGTTTATATCGAGCTCCATGGCCCGCACCGCGCCAGCCCGGGCCAGGGAGTCGGCCAAGGTCGAGATGCTCAGATCGGGCCCGGCGGCGTACACCAGGGCTCCGCCGGCGGTGATTCCGACCCCCGATCGCCACACGTACAACTTGTTGCCCACCGTTGCCCCCCACCTCTTGATAGTGCCGTTGGCCAGTCCCGGCACCACGGTCCCGTTGTCGACTATCAGGTAAAGATTTTGGCGGACGGATGAGACCGAGGAGCTCATGGACACGTCTCTTCCCCATTGGCCGACCGTAGCGGTCCCATTCTTGTCGATCACCAATGAGGCAGTACCCGGTACCAGTGGTTTTACCATCCTGGACTCGGAATAGTAACCACCATGGGAGTCGCCGAGGCGAAAGCCCGAATTGAAGGCGGCAACCAGGGATGGTCGCTGCGCATTGGGGATCGGGGACGTGTACTTCCAACCCGATCCTCCTGGCTCTGATGCCCCGGCATAAAGTTGGGCCGAGACCAGGGTCTGGTCGATCCAGGCCAGGGCGCTCACCACGCTGGGGTGTTGGGGGTCGGGTCGCAAGGTCGTCGTATAGATGGCCGGCAGACCGTTGACCGTCCGCCCGGCCGGCCGCCATACGCCTTCGCCGGCGATGGGGGGCGAGATGGGCGGAGTCACGGGAAGCGGGGTGGCGAGATGACCGCTGCGAGCGGCCACCAGACCCTTGGGGGCAACCGGCTTGATGAGTCCCGGAGCCGGTCGGCCGTGGGTGCTCGGCTGGTGGTGGGAGTACCAGAACTGCTCGGCAAGTTGGACCACGCCCGAGCCGCCATGGCCTCTCACCCATTCGACCCAGCGCACCGAGAGCGGATCGTGACCGGGCATGGACAGCGTGCCCACCACTGACCAACTGGCCAGGGTCAGGATTGGGGTGAGGACGATGATGGCGCACCATCGCAATACGTGCCGACGTTGGGCAGTGGTGGCGCGGTCTGAATCGGAACGGCGACTGCGGTTCGACCGCTTCAGGGAGTGCCTGTTTCTGGTCGCGACAGTTGAGGAGGTACCCACCACGGTGTCACGTTCGGCCAGATCAGGAATGGAAGTCAACTGTTCGTCATTTGGTTGTTCAATATTTGGTCGTTTGCATCAGCGGAGTTGGAGTTTTCATTGCCTCCGAAGGTTCGCCGGAGTCCCCCCGTGGTGGCGGAATCTCGTTCTGCCTTACCTTTCCCAAATTATGACCGTTATCCCCTGAGACGTTGCTGAGCGTGGTCAGTGGCCTGGTGTAACCGTGCTGCCTGGTGTAACCGTGCGAGCGTCCCCCGGTAGCCCGCAGGTCACGGGACTGCCTGACCCTGGGTGAAGGCGGCCTGACATCCACGCCAGGATGGTGGGGGCCGCCGCAGTCGGGATCTGCCCGTGTGTGACCCCGCGGAATTTGAGGTAGTCCATCTTGTCCCCGATTGGGCACGCCATCTTCTGGACGTATAGGTCGGTGAGAGCCGGGGGAACTGTGGTGTCTGCGGTTCCTTGCACCACGAGCATGGGCACGTCGGTATGCACGCGACCCGGATCGTTCATTCGAGCATGGGCCACAACGACCGGGTTGGTGGCAGCGCTGGGCACGAAGACCTGGGACACAGTCAGGTGGTCCTTGGCTATGACGCTCACGGTGTGGGTCAGGCACCCGCTGGTGATGGCCCCCATTTGCGCCGATGCGGCCGGGGTAAAGAAGTCGGCCGCGGGCAAGTCGTTGTAGGTGTGGGACCAGGACCAGGCCGCGTACATCTCGAAGGCCAGGGCGCCCTGCCCGGCGGGGCCGGCGACGAGGGACAGGATGAGTGACAGGTTGGTTGCCGGTGCGGCGGCAACGACCCCGGCGATCTTGAGGTCGGGGGCGTAGGTCGGTGCGATCTCACCCGCGAACAATGCGGCATGGCCCCCTTGGGAGTGGCCATAGATCAGGGTTGTGGCACTGGCATGCACGGCAGGGAGATGGTGGGATGCCCGGGTCGCATCGAGCACGCTGCGACCTTCGGACTCTCCCAGCAGGTAAGGCTGCAGGCCACCCGGATCGGGATAGTCGGTGGCGGCGACTATGTAGCCGGCTCGCAAAAATGCGGCGAGATCGGGAACAAGATAGGGGCGATTCGGCCCGCCTGTGTCGAAATGGGAAGGGTTGCATTCCGGTGTTATCCCGGTGGTGCCATGAGTCCATGACACCACTGTCCGTCCCCCGGGAGGGACGGGTCCAGAGGGAACGATGACGTATCCGGACACGGCCATGTCGCGGTTGTAGATGGACCGCGAGTGATACAGGATTCGCCACGCCGTGGCGCCGGCCGGGACACCTGGCACTCCGGTCACGACCTGGCCCCGTATCAAGCTCCCCGGGGCTCCGGCGGGCAGCGGGCTCGCCACTCGGTAAAAGGCGGAGTAATCGTGACTGACGTTTACCGATCGGGCCACACCGTTGGGGTCGCTGCCTGTGGCCAGTGCCCCCTTGGACGAACACCCGGCCAGCACGATGCCGATCACGGTGGCGCAGGCCAACAAGCGCAGCCCGGTCCTCACGCCGCGACCTGAACTTCGACTGTCGTCACCCGCTGGCTACTTCGACAAGGATGGGGCCATGGCTGCAATGGAGATCCTGACCTTCCGTCTCGGCGTTGCGATGGATGAGACGGACTTCCTCGCACTCGACAGGCGGGTGCAGACCGAGTTCATTCCCAACCACGCCGGTTTCCTTCGCCGGACAACGATGCGGAGCGCGTCGGGAGAGTGGGCCGTGGTCAGCCTGTGGCGATCCGAGGACGATGCCGTCTCGTCGGCCCGCTTGGGAGCAGATGACGGATTGTTCCACCAGTTCATGGCCTCGATGGAACCAGGGACCGTCGATCGTCGGACGTACGATACCCTCGACTGATTGGGACGCCAGACGCTGAATGGGCATGTGCCCATGACCGGCCATGGGCCTGTCATGGCTATTGCTGAACCAGGACCACGGGATTTCCCTCGGGGTCCTCGATGGCAGCCAGCGTCGGGCCGCCTGGGACGTCGAAGGGCTCGGCCACTGTCACGGCGCCCAAAGAAGTGGCCCGATCCAGTGACGACCTCAGATCCCGCACCTGAATGTAGAGGCGTACCCCTGGGCGGTCGCCCTGACGTAGGTGGCCGCCGGGCCCGGGTTCGGGTCCTCCGATGCCCGGTGCAATCTGGTTGATCGGCCCATCCCCGATGTCCCATTGGAACATGTCGGAGTAGAACATCCTCAACTTTTCGGGGTCAGTTGCCTCAATCTCCCAATGGACTACCGGACGGGGCCAGTCGTGGGTCGGCTCGTGGAGTTCCATGCTCGCTCAGCCTAGGCCCGCGCCTCATCAAGCGCGAGAAGTGGCGGAGTCGTTCGACTCGGAGGCTGACCGCTAGACCGGGCGGCGGCCCACGTGTGGGACGTGGCCTCAACAGACGAACGGGACGAACTTCTTCGTGCGGCCGCTGTCGTTGACATAGCCGGGGAACTCGCGGCGGAGTAGCCATCGGTCCGCAGGGTTCGGCAATAGAACTCGCCCAAGCAGCGCATCCACCAGGCCCGCAATCCGAGGCCCGTTGCCTGCAAGATCAGCCCTGCTGGTGCTACCAGGCGGGGTAGCTCGGGCAAGGGGGTGCGCCGCAGTAGGAGGGGCACCTCGGCGCCCAACTCGTAGGCGACAGCGATCATGCGAGTTGTCCCCTGGTCAGCGGCTCGGCGTGCAGGCTGGAGGCATTCCCCGGCTTGCGGGTCAGCGCCTCCAAGGCGAAGAAGCCGGCGACACCGGCATACCCGACGACAAACCACGCGGTTCCAGTAGGCGTGGGTCGACTGCGACGACGTGATCCCGACGCCACGTCGACAGCATGCCACCGTGTCATGCTGATCACGGACGAAGCGGCGGCCGGTCACCGGTCTGGCTACGCAGCGATCCCATGTCGTCACCGTTGTAGTCGGCCGAGGAAGGCTGCGGGGGTCACCACGGGCGGCTCCAGGCCTTCCGGGTTGAGGAGGTGGGGGTCACCGGAGATCAGTGCCTCGACTCGGGCGGCGGCGGCCAGAGCTAACAGGAACTCGTCATCGGGATCAGCGGTCTGCCTGATGGCCATGGCCGGCGGATCGTCGATCTCGTCAGCGAGGACCCTAAGGTCGGTGACGAACCTGTCGGCCTCCTGCTGGGTTAGCCAGCGCCGGAACTTTGCGCGGGATAGCACGTCCTCCAGCTCGTTGACCAGCTGCGGTGAGATCACAGGATGCCAACGGCCGTCGATAACCGCCTGGAGCAGCTGACCGCATACGCCGGCCGGCGTGATTGCGGCGGCCACCCAGACGTTCGTATCAGCGACCGCTCGTGGCCCCGGCAACCTAGACAGTATGACGGGAGCGGCGAGAAGAGCGCACGGCTCGAACCTCCTTCACGGCGAGGGCCATGGCCTCGTCGCCGTCAAGATCGGTTTGAGCCGCCACCCGCTCCATCAGTGCCCGCAGGTCAGCTCTTGCCGCCTCAAGCTGGCCACTGTCGAAGTAGGCGCGCAACGCGTCCTCGACCAGCTGACTCTCGCTCTGTTGGCGCGTCGCAGCCAGCACCTTGGTGGCGGTCAACACGTCGGGGTCTAGATAGACGGTCGTCTTCCGGCGTTCCACTCCGCCATGATCGCATTTCACCGTCATGACGTCAAGACGGCAACATCTCGATAGCCGATCGATGAGCGGCGCATGGTTGTCTCCGATCTGGATGGGGCGATCCGCCTCGACCTCGGGGAGCTCGCCGCCGGGGCGCAACCCGATCCCCGGCCGGTAGCGCTACGGGATGACCCTGCCAGCGAGCACGTCCACCCCAAGGTTGACCCAGGTCCCCTCGAAGCTGTCCTGGATGGCCTCCACGATGGCCGACTTCCCCGAGCGTGGCGCCCCGTTGAGGATCACGACCCACCCCGGCGAGGGCATCAGCTACCCGGGAAGCGCACAAGGGAGCGAAGCCACTCCGCCCACGCGGCCCGCTTGTTGCCGTCCGGGAACGGATGGTTCCACGCCAGCCGACAGACCAGCACCGCCGCCTTGTCGACTTGCTCGACTTAGAAACTCGTGGCCGCCGAACGCAGTCTCGGGAGCGTGCAGCGCCGAGTCTGCCAGCTCTGTTCGGGCGGCCCTGACGAGCACGGCGGCTTCGACGCCAGTGACCTGCTCGGCCAGCCAGAGGTACTCCGCCAGGCTGATTTACCTAGTCACCGGGCGAGCCGGTCGAGCAGCTCCTTGTCACGTTCGAGCAGCTTGCGGGCGCGAGTTGTGAAGTCCTTATCCGCCCCCACCCGGTCGATCTCGCCGGCGAGGGACTTTACGATCAGCGCGTTGACACTGACACCACGGACCCGAGCCACGGCCGCGGCCCGGTTAGCAAGATCCTCGGGCAACCGCACGGTCGTCTGCCTAGTCACGACTTCACGGCTACGACACCACGACACCACGACACCACGAGTGCCGGTAGCCGATCCTTCACTGGTACATCGCCTGCGTTGTCCGGCGGCGCCCCTCACCTGCCGGAGGCTCCCGTTGCCGTGCATGATCTACCCGTGACTAATGTTCCGCCTCTTGTCCCGCGCACTGTAACGGAGGCGTTCGGCCTGACCGGGACGCCAGTAGCCCTTGCGGGAGGTGAGGGCACCAGCGTGCAGATCGGAGGGTCTGTGCTGAAGCCGGTTGATGATCCGGTGGAAGCCGCTTGGAGCGCCGAGCTGTTTTCCCGTCTGAAGGAGGATGGCTTCCGCCTGGCGCGCCCGCTGCGGGCTTCGAACGGCTCCTGGGTCGTGGACGGGTGGGCGGCGACGACCCTGGTCGAGGGCCGTAGCGGTCCTCCCGGCCGCTGGAGCGAGCTGCTCAGCGCTGCTCGAGCTTTCCACAAGGCAGTGCGGGGCGAGTCCCGTCCATCCTTCCTGGATCATCGCACGCATCGCTGGGCGCTGGCCGACCGGGTCGCCTGGGGTGAGGCGAGCGTGGAGCCGGTAGGGGCGGTGGCTCTGCTGCTGGAGGATCTAACCAGGCTCCTTCGGCCCGTCCGTGAGCAACGTAACCAGCTCGTGCACGGAGACCTGAGCGGCAACGTACTCTTCGCCCTGGGGCTGCCCCCGGCAATCATCGACTTTTCGCCTTACTGGCGCCCGGCTACCTACGCCGAGGCCATCACCGCCGTGGACGGCCTTCTGTGGTTCGACGCTGCCAACGAAGTGCTGCACCTCGTCCGGAGAGACTCGGAGTCCACGCAGCTTCTCCTACGGGCGGTCATCTTCAGGCTGGTCGCCCTCAACGAGTATGCACGCGTGGACCCAAGCGCGGTTGAAGAGCTACCGCTGTTCCGGGCGGCGACTGCCCAAATAGGTCGGCTCGGCCGCCCTGTATAGCGTGAGTCCGTCGCGATAAAGGACGCGCTTTCATGGCCCACGGCCAGCTTCGAGAAGAATGCTGAGGTGTCCGCCTTCGAGCTGCCCAGGAATCTTTTGAGGGCGGTAGCGGACAGAGAAGCCCCTGGTTCCCAGCGTCAAGCATGGATGGCCCGGTTACCACTCATTGTCGATGACTTGGCGAAGAGATGGCGGCTCGACTTGGGCCGACCGTTTCAGCCTGGTGGGGTCGCGTCCTGGGTAGCCCCCGCCCACACCGAAACGGGAGAGCTTGTCGTACTCAAGGTTGGCTGGTGTCACGACGAGGCGTTGCATGAGGCCGACGGGTTGCGTGCGTGGGACGGCCAAGGCACGGTGCGACTCTACGATTCCGTGGTAATCGGCGCGGCCAGTGCTCTGCTGCTTGAGATCTGCGAGCCGGGTAGAGCCCTGTCCCAAGACAGGCCGCCCCACGAGCAGGATGCCGTCGTCGCCGGCCTCCTGCGCCGACTGTGGATCGAGCCGCCAAGGGGCCACCCGTTCCGCACACTGCAGAGCATGTGCGATTGGTGGGCCGACGAGTACGAAGAGAAGTACGCAGCCGTCGAGGCGGGAGTTCAGTTGGACCCGGGGCTCAGCCGGGCGGGCGTGGAGCTGTTTCGAAGTCTGCCAGGAACGGCCGAGCGGACCGTGTTGCTCTGCACTGACCTGCACTCAGGGAACGTCTTGGCCGCCAGGCGAGAACCATGGCTCGCCATTGATCCCAAGCCGTACCTGGGCGACCCGACGTACGACCCTCTTCAGCACATGTTGAACTTCCCTGATCGTCTACTGGAAGACCCCGTTGGGTTTGTCCAACGCATGGCCAGTCTCCTCGAACTCGACCCCGAACGATTACAGCAGTGGCTCTTCGCCCGCTGCGTCCAGGAGTCCGTCGACCAGCCCGATCTTCGGGATGTGGTGATCGAACTGGCACCTTGAACCTGAGGGCGCCGCGCATGACCGTTGATGGTTCCACCGCTGTGACGTCACGGTCGGGGGGCTCGTAGCTACCGGCGCCAGCCCCGACATTCAGCGCCAGCCCCGACATTCAGCACGGTCCTTGCGCTGCCGAGTGCTGCCCAGACCTGTGCTGCGATTCGCGGCTCGGTGCGCCGCGTCGCAGTGTAGGTGGCACCAATGGTGTCATATAGCTGAGCGCTGGGCATGGCACCTCCGTGGCTGGCCGTCACCACCCTAAGCGCGTTTCGGGCGGTTTCCCATCATTGACGCCGTGATCGATCCACCGCTCCATGTTCCCGTAGGCCGAACCTCTACCGGGACGGACATGGGCCCGTCGGGACGGCCCTGACCTGCACCGTCGCGAAGGCGTTCCAGTAGACCCGTCCGAATTGATTCCCGCTGGCGGGACCCTAAATAACATATGGCCCCTGCGGGATCGTCGACCACTACGAGGAGCCTGAGACGGATCGTTCTGCACGGGGGCCTATAGCCGCCCAGTGAGGCGTACGGGGGGCCAGATCAGACGGGTACGGCGTCCCTCGTCGGGGTCGAGGCAGCCCACAGGCAGGACAGACTGTCGCCCCGGGCATCGATCAGTGCTGTGGTGCGCTCTCAGCAGCCCGTGGGAACCGCCGCCGACCCCAGGCGGATGTGGTCCGTGTTGTGGTCTGTCGGGCCGGCCCCCAGCCTGTGGATAACAAAAACAGGGCCTGACCCGCATGTTGCTGGTCGGGAAGGCGGGATTTGAACCCGCGGCCTCAGCGTCCCGAACGCTGCGCGCTAACCAAGCTGCGCTACTTCCCGGATGGCCGGACCTACAAGGACCGGTCGGCACAAAATGCTACTCGACGTCTCCGTCGCCGGGGACGGGCACGGACATCACCGGCGTCGGGCGGTAGGAGGCGTCGTGAAACGTGCCCCCATCCAGCAGGGCCTTCACCGCCCGGCGTACCCGCAGGGAGTCGAAGGGCTTGACCACCCACCCCTCGGCGCCGGCACGGCGGGCCAGGAAAACGTCGGCTCGGCGATCAGCCATGATCAGCACCGGTGTGTGTTCCACCCGACCGGCCCCTTCCTCCAGGCGCAGGTCCATGCACACCGCCATCGCTCCCATGTTCCCGATTTGCATGTCCAGGATCACCAGGTCGGCTCGTCGGGCCTGTAGTTCACCCAGAACGGCCCCTCCGGCTTTTACGTGGCGCACGGTGTTCCCCGGCCCGTCGAGGACGGAGGCGATATCGTCGATTACGGTAACTTCGTCGCTGGCGATCAGAAATTCCGGCACGGCCCCAGAGGGTAGTGCGTCTCCCGCTCCGGTTACGACCCCGGGCGATTGGATAGATCTGGTCCGGGAACAGACGAACCAAGAGGAGGTCCGCTTGCTCAGCGTCGAGGTCGAACAGGCCGAGGGTTACACCATCTGCCGACCGGTGGGGGAACTGGATGCCTACACCGTCAGCCAGTTTCGCGAATCCCTGGCCGATCTGGCATCGAGCCCGAGACTGTTGATCGACATGTCGGAGGTGCCGTTCGTCGACTCGGCGGGCCTCGGAGCTCTCATCGGGGGTATACGCAGAGCCCGTGAAATGGGCGGAGACGTGGCCGTCACCTGTAGCCGGCCCACGTTGACCCGGTTGCTCAAGACCACCGGATTCGACCGGATTGTGACCGTGGCAGAAACCATCGAGGAAGCTGCGGCGTCGCTATTCGACGAGTCCGGTGGCGAATAGGTGGGTGGCCACTTCCTCCAGCCCGGCGACGTCGTGGACGTCCGAGGACAAGAAGGGAACCCTTGCCACGGGGGCGGGCGACACCTTGTCGGCCACCTCGGCAAACTGAGCCTCTTCGCGCACTGCCACGCCGCGCAGCTCGGCCAGGTTGGTGCGCAGCGTTGCCAGAACAGGATTGTCAGGCGAGGTGGCGGGCCCCTCCGGCCCAGGTGGGAGGGGCACGTCTTCGCTCCCGAATCGGGGGTGGAGTCGATTGACGACCAAGGCTTGAAACGACATTTCCGATTGAGCCAGCTTGTCGGCGAAGTACATTGCCTCCTCGATGGCGTCGGGGCGGGGCGACGTCACCAGGACAAACGCCGTGTCGGTTTGACCGAGCAACTCGAGCATGAGCGAAGCCCGGTCCCGAAAACCCTGTTCCATACCCTCAAAGGCCTGGAAGAAGGCAATGGTGTCGCGCACCACTTCGGTTCCAACCACCTTGGACATCGTGCGTAGGAGGGCCTGGGTGGCCACACTGACCGCCTTCATGTAGGCGCGGGTAGGGGTGATGAGAAGACGAAAGACTCGATTGTCCAGGAACCGGGTCAGGCGTTTGGGAGCATTGAGAAAATCCAGGGCGTTGCGGGTCGGGGGCGTGTCGACGACGATCAGGTCGAAGCCGCCCTCGTCGTGAAGCTGGTACAGCTTCTCGATCGCCATGTATTCAGACGTACCCGACAGGGCGCCCGAGATATTGCGGTACAGGCGGTTGTTGATGATCGATTCCGCCTGGGCCGGGTTGGCTGCGTAGCGGGTGACCAGGGAGTCAAAGGTTCCCTTGGTGTCCAGCATCAGCGCCCACAATTCGCCGGACCAATCACCTGCCACCCGGCCCGGCTCATTGGTCAGTGATCCCAGTCCCAGGGCGTCGGCCAAGCGCTTGGCTGGGTCGATGGTTACTACGCACACCCGCCTACCCCGCTCCGCCGCCCCCACGGCCAAGGCGGCGGCGACGGTCGTCTTTCCCACCCCTCCGGAGCCGCAGCACACGATGATGGCGCGGTCTCGGACCAGCTCAGCCAAGTTCACCGGCGGGGCTCCGCTACACGGTCGGCCGGGATCATCCGGCCAGCCCCTCCACACGGTCGGCCGGGATCATCCGGCCAGCCCCTCCACACGGTCGGCCGGGATCATCCGGCCAGCCCCTCCACACAGTCGGCGAGGGCGGAGGACAGGGTGGCAATCTCAGGCGGTCCCATGTGGGGGTGGAACAAGTAGGGGATGGCCAATTGGGGCAGGGGCAGGGCCTGAGTCAGCCGTTGTATCTGGGTGGCCTGGAGCTCCTGGCGTTGGAGTCTGAACCGGGCCGCAGCAGCCAAGCTTTGCGCCATGGGGGCGCTCAGGCGCTCGTTGAGGTCTGCTGCGGCCTGTATGGGATCGACTTCCAGGCCGGTCAGCACCGGGTATACGCCGTTCACCACCACCGGTCCCAGACTGACACCCACCCGGTCCTCGAGAAGGAAGGCGGTGTCGGTGACCTCATTGACCGGCGTTTCCTCGGGCAGGGTCACGAGCAGGACCTGGCATCGGGTCGGATCGCTCAACATGTCGATCACGTCGGTGGCCTGAGCGCGGATGGGGCCCACCCGTACCGAGTCCAACAGCCCGTGGGCGCTGGTCAGGAAAGTCACGGCATGCCCGGCTGCCGGCGCATCGACCACGATCAGATCGACCTGCCCGCTATTGGCCAGGCTCTTGATCTTGGCCAGAACGAGGATGTCTTGGATTCCCGGGGCCGCTGTGGCTACCACGTCGAGGGTTCCGCTCGCCGCCAGGCGCTTGGACACTCGCTTGAGACCGTGATCGTTGAGGTACTCGATCAGAGCGTCGTCGGGTGTAAGGGCCTGGCCCCGAACCGTGCCGGGCACCGAGGCTCCGTTGGACCAGAGTTCCACCTCCCGGTAGCCCAGTTCCTCATCGAGGCCAAAGGCGCCGGCCAATCCGCTCTTGCCCTCCAGCTCGCACACCAACACGTCCAGGCCCGCTTGGGCTGCCATGCGGGCCAGGGCGGCGGTGACCGTGGTCTTCCCCACGCCCCCCTTGCCTGCCACTATCACTACTCTGCTTTGCCGGCAGAAGGTGGCTACGTTCATGCCCGGCGAATAATACGGCTTGGTCCTCCCGGCGCGCTGGACCGGGGGGCGCCAAGGGGTCTTCTGTTAGAAAATGGCATAGTATGCTGGACAAAATACCTGCTCAAGGCCCTTGTGGCGGTCGGAAGCCCGGAACTAGCCTGCCTTGGGTAAGGGGGAGCAGTGAGCATTCAGAGAATCGAGGAACTTTGGCAGGACCGGGCCGCGTGTCGTGGGCCCCAGGCCGCCGTGTTCTTTCCGCCGTCCCATTTTGAACGCAAGGAATACAAGGCGAGCAGGGAAAACAAGGCCAAGGCCATCTGTTTTTCCTGCCCGGTACGGGCCGATTGCCTGGACTACGCGCTGGCCATACGAGAGCCACACGGTATCTGGGGAGGGCTCAACGAGACCGAGCGCAAGGCCCGCCTGGCCAAGCAGGCGGTCTAGCCGCCACCCAGTGGCCAGTCTGGCTGAGGGGATCGCATAGCGGTGGCTGGGGCCAGTGGTGGGGCTGGGGCCAGTGGTGGCCAGGCCTAATCGGACTCTTCGGCCCCGGGCCACCATTGCATCCGGGTGCTGCCCAACAGAACCAAGATGAACAGGCCGAAGGCCAGGACGTGGGTAGTAGTGCACCACAGACAAATGGCATTGATGAGAACCAACTCGGCGTAGACCAGGTACAGGACAAAGCCCATGCCCCCCATGGCCAGGACCAACCGGACCATGCCCGCCCGAGCCGGCGCCCTACGCCACACCAAGGGTGCGTTCAGCACGCTCATGACGGTGAAGTAAGCCAGTCCCAGGACCGCCACTGGGATGCCGAAGATCACGGACTGGGGGCTGGTTGTCACCTGCTCGCAATTAATGAGACCGCTGGAGCTGCAGGCCAGGTGGACGTGGGTGTCGTAGTGGGCGATCGTCAGATACGTGGCCACGGCCAGACCGGCCAGTGACACCAGCCACGCCGCCGTGGGCAGCCACCCATAGCCCGAAGCGACGACGTCGGCAGGCTTGCCTTTCAGATCCGTCCGACTCTCCATCTATGCCCGTGCCGGACTGCGCCCGAGCACTAAGCGCCGGCCGGCGGCGGCTTGAGGGCCGCCTCGGCCTTGGTGATGGATGGAGTGGCGCACACCGAGGCGGGCATTTCACCCGTCATCTTGCAGATAGCTGCGGTGAGAAGGTTGGACGTGCCCAGGATGGCCTTGGCCGGAGGGCTGGACGGGTCGCTCAGGCTGCCGGCGATGGTGGCCATGGACAGGCCCTGGAGAACTGATGGGTTGTAGCTGGCCCCGAGGACCAGGTACTTGTTCCCGAAGTCTATGAAGGGAATGCCGGGCGACGTGGTGTACGGAGCCGCATCGTATTTGAGCTGGAGCTTCTGCTGGGCCGGGGTGGGGGTCTGCAAGGTGACATAGCCGCCGCCGCTCTTGGCCGGCTGATTGGTCTGGGTCTCCACCGGCGTGAAGGTCAGGTAGCGGCTGGAGTAGGTAGATCCGTAGAAGCTGAAGGTCTTGGTCCCGGGGTACTTGTCGGTAGTGGAGGACTCGGTCTGGCCCAGGTGCGAGAAGGTCCCAAAGCGGCTGAGGGCCACCACCATGGGCCAGCGTTCGGCCGCACAATAGGGGCAGTACTCGGCGCCGATGTAGAGCACCTCCGGCTTTCCATTGGAGACCAGGGGGGTGGCGCCCTTGGTGGCCACAGGCGGGGAGACCGCTCCGGAGCCCACTCCGGCGCTGCTCAGTTGGGACGAGGTCAGCCCCGTCGTGGCCGCCACGACGTTGGGCTGGGCCCCGGTGGTCGAGGAGGCCGCCGTCTTGGACCTGGTCAGGTTCACCACAATGAGGACCGCCACCACGGCTACGACAACCAACGCGGAGGAAGTAACGATGACAGCGGAGCTGTTCGATCGTCTGCGTCGGCCTTTCTGGTTGGAGCCCTTGCCCTTGGCCTTGGATCTCTTGCCCTGGGAACCGGGGCTTCGCCCTGGCGTGTTTGGGCTTCGCCCTGATCTGGTGGCGTCCGCCATGTCTGGATAGTCCTTCCGGCCGGGTATGTGCGCTAGTTGAGCGTCGATCGTCCCGGTCTCAACGGTGCCGGCCCCTTAGATGGTTCCCTGACTATACGCCGCCCATTGTGTCGCTGCGGGGCAGGCGGGGTCCGGCCACGCGCCGATCGCCTCGCCTGCGGGTGACGCCCTCGGCGTCAAGATAGTTGAGCAGAGGCAGCAGGAACTTGCGCGAAGTGGCCAATTCGTCCCGCAAAGTCGCCACCGTTATCCCATCCGGGTTCTCCGACAGCAGGCGGGCCACCACGCGGGCCGCCTGGGCCACGGCTTGGGGGCTAAAGAAGTGCCCATCTCGCTCTATCACCTCTCCCTCCGCAACCAACCGGCGAACATCTGCCCGAGAGATGCCCATTTCCTCGGGGGTGGGCGGTGCAAATGGCGATGCTTCGATGGCAGCCACGAATTCCTTGTCCGGCCCGAATTCCTTGTCCGGCCCGGGGTCCGAACCGGCCTGAACCCAAGCCCGGCCTGCCCGGATCGTGGCAACCCCCGACTCCGCCCACTCTGCGAGGATGGCTCTCTGGCGGCCATCCAATTGAGCCAGGTCCAATCCTCCTGGCCCGGCATTGTCCAGGGCCGAACCCAGGGCGGTGGTGACATCCGAAAGCGCCCCGGGGCTGGCAATCCATCGTCCAGCCACATTGGGGGCCAGGCGCTCGCCGGTCAGGCGCGTCAGGTGGTCAGGCTCGATCCAGCCCCTCTCCTCCACGACCCGATCAAGGTTGCGATCGGGGTTGGCACGGGAGGCGGGAAGGACAGGGGAGACATCGAGGATCTCACCACCTCCGATGGTCTCGGCTCGCCCGGACTCCCTGATGACGAAGCGATCGCCGGGAGCCACTGCCAGGATCTGATCCAGGTGCAGCCGCACCGGTCGGCGCTCACCTGGCGCTATTCGATCGGGCCCGAGAACCCGCAGGCGCACGGAGAGTTCGGCGGAACCGATGTGGATCTGGAAGGACCCCCGCCTGCTGACCGGGTGATCGAGGCCGGCGAGCACCTCCAAGGCGACATCGAGGGTGGCGGACGGCTCCCACTGGCTGTCTCGGACCAGGGCGTCGCCTCGCTTGGGCACCCGGTAGCCCATCCCGGTCAAGTTGACGGCAACCCGGTGGCCAGGGCCGATCGTGCCCACCGACAGTCCCTGGGTCTGAATCGACCGGATACGGGCCGGTGCACCCCGGCGGGGATAGCCCGGCCCCACCACGACCATGTCGTCTCCCACCGTCAGGCTGCCGTTACTCAGTGTCCCGGTGATCACATTGCCGGCGCCCCGGATGAAAAAGGAACGGTCTACCCACAAGCGCGGTCTGTGGCGGTCAGCCGCCCTGGGGGCGTCGGACAGCATCCGGTCCAAGCCGGCGTCGAGATCGGCCATACCCAAGTGCCGCGGGGCGTCGACCGGGATCACTTCGGTTCCGTCGAGAAAGGTGTCGGCCAGGTGGGCTCGGACCGCCCGCTCGGCATCTTGGATCTCACCGGAGCCCAAGCCGGCGGTCTTCGTCAGGGCCACCACCCCCCGATCCAGGCCCACCAGCTCAAGGATGCGAAGGTGTTCTTCGGACTGGGGCTTCCAGCCCTCGGTGGCGGCTACCACAAACAGGCAGGCATTTACTGACCCGACCCCGGCGAGCATGTTGGCGATGAAGCGGGAGTGGCCTGGTACATCGATGAAGGAGACCGGCCGACCCGAAGCCAACGAAGCGAAAGCGAAGCCCAAGTCGATGGTCAGACCACGATCACGCTCTTCTTGCCAGCGATCCGGATCGGTGCCGGTTAGGGCCTTGATCAGGGTGGACTTCCCGTGGTCCACGTGACCGGCTGTGGCCACTATGTGCATCTGGGAGCCACTATGTGCATCTGGGAGCCACTATGTGCATCTGGGCCACTATGTGCATCCCGGCCCATGGGCGTCTAGGAGAATTCGCTGCGATCGGGGCCTTCGCCTGGCGCCTGAGACATCGCCGCCATGACGGCCTTGGCCAAAGTCTCGTCGTCGGCTGGATCTACCGTGCGCAGGTCGATGATGGTTCTACCTGATTGGACTCGGGCGACAACTGGCGGATCGCCGTGGCGCAGGGGCAAAGACAAGTCGGCGTCGATGGCTACCCCTGCTGATGCGATCTCGGCGCCGGGGATCGATCCGCCCCCGAGCACCGAGACGCAGCGCACCACCTCGCCTACGCCGAGGGCGCCCGCCCGGGCTTGAAGGGCGGCGAGGGGGGCATTGGCCATGCGCCACAAGGGCAGGGAAGACCCGTCACCTCGAAGGTAGGTGAGGGCCACATCTTCCAAGGCGGTGAGCACCATTCCACCCGGTCGCAGGGCCCGGTACAGAGGGTGGGCGGCGCAGGAGTCGATGAGATCGCGCCGACCGGCGATCACCCCGGCCTGGGGACCTCCCAACAGCTTGTCGCCCGAGAAGCACACCAGGTCTGCTCCCTGAGCCAGCGTTTGGCGCACCGCCGGCTCACCGTGCAACCAGGCCGGTGGACCGCCATCCAGCCACGGGGTTGTCTCGTCGAGCAGCCCCGAACCGATGTCGGCCACCAGGATGGGTCCCAGAAGTGATAGCTCGCTCACCGAGGCGGATTCCGTGAAGCCCACGATCCGATAATTGGACTGGTGGACCTTGAGCACCATGGCCGTGTCGGGACCGACGGCCTGGGCGTAGTCGGCCGGCCTGGTCCGGTTGGTGGTGCCCACCTCGACCAAGCGGGCACCTGAGGCGGCAAGTACGTCTGGAATGCGGAACCCGCCGCCTATTTCGACCAACTCCCCTCGACTGACGATCACCTCACGGTCCTTGGCCAGACTCGTAAGCGCCAGGAGCACGGCTGCCGCGCCGTTATTGACCACTAGGGCGGCCTCGGCGCCACCGGCCCGGGCCAGGAGAGCGCCCACGGGGTCTCGACGCGATCCCCGCCTACCCGTGGACATGTCCAACTCCAGGTTGGAATAACGAAAGCAGGGCGCGTCCCGGCCGGGCCGGGCCGGGGATGCAACTGGGGCACGACCGAGATTGGTGTGCAACAGGACTCCGGTGGCATTGATGACCGGCCCGAGCAGGGACCGGGCCAGGGCCTGGGCCCGGGCGGGAGCCGAAGCCACGTCGTCCTGTTCGATACAGGCTCGCGCCACCTCGACCAGTAGCCGATGGGGCAGCCCGCAGTCGGCCAAGCGGCGGGCCAGGGCGTCAACCGATGGTGGCCGGGGTCGACCCTCCAGGCCGGGGGGTTCGGACATGGATCCAGCCTATGGGGCATTGGGCGATCCGGCCGGGTCGAGGCCGAAGTGAGTCCTACGGTCGAGCCGTGCCAGGATGGCAGGGCAATGAGGGGGACACTGCGCGTCCTGGCGATCGTGGTCATGTCGGCCATCGGCGTTCCCCTGGCCGTTATGGGGACGGCTCTGGCCACCTTCCTTTACCTTCCCCTGCCTGCGGCTGTCCCGACGGCCCACTACTCCCCCGCCCCCCAAATCAGCTACATATATGCCGCCAACGGGCTACAGATTGGCCAGTTCTCCGGGGCGTCGGAAACCATACCGGTGCCCGATTCCGCCATCCCGGCCATCCTGAAGAACGCCGTGGTGGCCTCCGAGGACCGCAACTTCTACCACGAGGGAGGGATCTCGGTCCGTGGAACTCTGCGTGCCCTGTTGGCCGACGTCACCAATCATGGGGTGGTTCAGGGAGGCTCCACTATCACCCAGCAGTATGTGAAGGAGGCCTACACCTCAGGGTCTCGGACGCTGTACCGCAAGGTCAAGGAGGCCATCCTGGCCAGCGAGCTGAGCCGCTCGGTGTCCAAGGAGCAAATCCTGTACGACTACCTTTCCACTACGTATTTCGGCGAGGGCGCCTACGGCGTGGGGGCGGCGGCCAACGTCTACTTCCGGACCCCCGTGGCCAAGCTCGACGCTTCCCAGGCCGCCCTACTGGCCGGGCTCATTCCGGCCCCAAGCGTGTACGACCCGCTGGTCAACCCCGACATCGCAGAGGTTCGGCGCCGCCACGTCCTCGGTCTGATGTTGGCCCAGCACTACATCGACGAGTCCACCTACAACCGGGCCATCGCAGAGCACGTAGTGGTGGCAGGCCACCCCGGTGCCGACGCCAATGCCACAGTGGTGTTTCCTCCCCAGGCCGCCCAGCCGACCTATCCCTACTTTGTCGACTACGTGCGCAGGTTCCTCGCCACCAAGCTCACCGATCAGCAGTTGACCAGCGGTGGATTGCGCATCCAAACCACCCTGGATCCCACCTTGCAGAACGAGGCCTTGGCCAGTGTAAACAAGTCTCTGTCCGGGACCAGGTCCCCCCTGGACATGGCCCTGGTGAGCGTGGAGCCCGCTACCGGGTACGTCAAGGCCCTGGTGGGTGGAAGGGACTTCGCCACATCCCAGGTCAACCTGGCTCTGGGTGGTTGTCCGACCCAACCCACCAGCCCCAAAATCGAAGTTCAGGTGGCGGCCACCTGCTGGTCGGGCGGCAGCGTCTCAGGGGGTGGAGGTGGACGCCAACCGGGATCGTCCTTCAAGCCCTTTGTCCTGGCCGCCGCCCTCACCCAGGGCATATCGCCCGACACCGTTTACTCCGCGCCCAACGTCTTCCAGGTCCCCGGATGTGTGGGTGGAAACGCCAACGGGTGCCTCATCCACAATGCCGAAGGGGGCGGGGGAGGATCGGCCACCCTGCGCCGGGCCACAGTGGACTCGATCAACACCGTCTACGCCCAGGTGGTGCGCCAGGTGGGCTGTCCCAATGCCGGACAGATGGCCAAGAAGCTCGGCATCACCTCGGCCTGGTACAGCCCCCAGGTCCAGACCTGCAGTGGAACCTACGCCTTGGGCGTCATTGGGGTGTCGCCGCTGGACATGGCCTCGGCCTACTCGACCTTCGCCGATCAGGGCCTGCGAATCGGTCCCTCCCCCGTGGTCCGTGTCACTGATTCTCACGGCAAGATGATTTTCGACGACTCACACCCCCATGGTTCTCAAGTGATTTCCAAGGCGGTGGCGGACAATGTGACCAACATTCTCCAGGGAGTCATCCAGCACGGAACGGGTTACCCCAATGCCGTTCTGGGTCGGCCCGCGGCCGGCAAGACGGGGACGACCGAGAACTTCCACGATGCCTGGTTTGTCGGCTACACCCCCACCTTGTCCACCTCGGTGTGGATGGGCTACGCCGACTCTGAATCCCGTCCCTTGCTCGGGATCAAAGGCGTGTCCAAGGTCTATGGCGGGACTATTCCGGCGTCCACCTGGCACGACTTCATGACCCAGGCCTTGAGCAAGGTCCCCGTCACCGACTTTTCCCAACCACCACCGCTCAGCGTGCCTCCCGAGGTCTTGGCCCAACAGCAACGACATGGCATCAATCCTGGGCCGCGTCAAACGCCCGATCCGATTCCTCCCGGTGGGCCTTACGTCGTTACCCCACCCCCCCCGGTGGCCGTCGCCCCCACCACCACGACTACCACCGTTCCCACCTCGACCCCGACTACCTTTCCGACCCCCACTACCGGACCCAATCCCCCCCCGGGCTTTCTTCGTCACCACTAGTTCACCGTCGGGATGGCGCACCAGCGGGTGAACCGGGCCTCAGACACACCAGGAACGTCAAACGCTGTGGCGTGATCAGCCACCCCTGTTCCCCGGGCTGGCCGGGGTCGTGCCTCCGGGACAACGAAGGATCTTTTGGCATACGTCACCCACCGGCACGGTGAAATAGACACCGGTGGAGGAAAAGCCCAAGGGGGCGTAGTTGCGGGAGTCCACGGCCACCACCTGGCCCTGGCTGTTGACCAATGGGCCGCCCTGGAACGAGACCCCGATGGCGGCATCGGTTTGGATAGTGTCGCTCGACACGTCGGCGATCTGCCCGGCGGTGATGGCTCCCCCCGATCCGCCCAGGCCGGACAAGGCATAGACCTGATCACCTATTCGGGGGGCGCTGCCCGAAGGAGCAAAGCCCAACGTGGGCTGATTCCCCTTGTTCATGATCAGCAGGGCCAGGTCTCGGCCCTGGTCCCAACTCCACAGCGTTACCTGGGTGTCCTGGCCTCTCTTGCGGACGAACACGGCCGGACCTGGCTGGTGGGTGGCAGCAGCGATGGTGGAGTATGAAGCGACCAGTAGGGTCTGGTGACTGTCGGAGGCGACCGCGAAGGCCGAGCCGGCGGCCGGTTGGCCGTTGGAGTCGGTGGTGTGGACGAACCACAGGGCCGGAGCGGCATGTTGGAGAATCCCGGCCAGGGCCCCTCCTTGGGCCTTTACCTTGAGCAGGGGGGCCAGGGCCGCCTGGATGGCCGTGGTTCCGTTGGCAGCGTCGGCCTTGATGGTGGCCAGAGCGGTCTGGTAGCGCTTGTCGAACCCATTGACGTAGCCCGACACGGCCGACTCGGCCTGGGTCTGACGGTATGAGTAGTAGGCATAAAGGACAGTTCCGCTGAACGCTGCCCCCACGGCCAAGGCCAGGATGACCACGGTGATTCCCAACGCACTCCGGGGCAGGATCTTGGGCCTGGGTGCTTCCGGTCGGTCTTCGCCTGGTTCTGAGGGCATAGGCCGCAAAAATAGCCTCGTTGGGCTCCCGGCCCGCGCTGGCAGTAGGCGGAGGCCAGTGGCCCAGACCACAGAGCCAGGATGTCTAGGGTGACAACTATGAACAGACCGGCGCAACCGGTACGGGACGCGGCCACGGTGATGCTGGTGCGTGATCGGCCAACCGGGGGCATGGAAGTTTTCATGCTGAAAAGACACCTGAATTCCGACTTTGTCGGTGGGGCCTACGTCTTCCCCGGGGGCAAGGTTGACGATTCGGACCGCGCCGACGATCTTGGTGACATCTGCTCGGGTCGCACCGATGCCGGGGCCAGCCGTCTCCTGGGGATCGAGTGGGGAGGGTTGGCCTATTGGGTGGCCGCCGTACGCGAGTGCTTCGAGGAAGCCGGGGTCCTGCTTGCCTCGCACAGAGGGGGGGGACGGCCACCGGTCATCTCGCTCTCCGATCCGTCCACCGCCGAGCGTTTCGCCGCCCATCGCCGTCGACTGAACGCCTCCGAGCTTGGGCTCTTGGACATGTGTAGGCAGGAGGACCTGATTATCTCTGCCGACAGGATCCATTATTTTGCCCATTGGATCACGCCTCGGGGGGCTCCCCGCCGCTTTGACACCCGGTTCTTCGTGGCCGCGGCCCCGCCCGAGCAAGTGGCGCTTCACGATGACTATGAGACAGTCGCCAACATGTGGGTGCGGCCCCACGATGCCCTGGCCCTTCACGCCGGGGGGGAGTTGGATCTGATCCTGCCCACCATCAAGAACCTGGAGGCCATTGGTCGCTTCGAACGGAGCGAGGATCTTCTGTCGGCCGCCGAGGCGATCGAGTCCGTTCCGACTATTACCCCACGGATCAGCGGCACAGGCGAAGGAGTGAGAATCCTGCTTCCCGGGGACCTAGGTTATGACCAGGCCCTGGAATCCGGGGTCATGCCCCAGGGGATGCCCCTACCGGGCCGGCCGGGAGGTCCCGAAATTGAATGATCCGTCCACATCGGGCCATGCAATTGTTTCGTCGAGCGACAGTGCTGGTTCGAGGCTCTCAGAGCGGTCGATGGCGCCGGGGGAAGTGGTCAGCCTGTCCGGGCTGGTGCGGCGTGTTCTCGCCCCCAATCCGTCCGTCATGACCGGACCCGGCACCAACTCCTACCTCATCGGCGACTCACAGATTGCCGTCATCGATCCCGGACCGCCCGACGAGGATCATCTGGACCGCCTGGCGGAAGCCGGTAACGGTCGCATTCGCTGGATCCTGGTCACTCACACCCACCCCGACCACTCCCCTGGGGCTGACGGGCTCAAGGTCCGCACCGGAGCCGAAGTTCTCGGGTTCTCGGCCCGGGACGGATTCGCCCCCGATACCGTGATCGGCGACGGCTACGAGCTGGCCGGCCCCGACTTTTGCCTCACCGCCCTGCACACTCCGGGTCATGCCGCCAATCACCTGTGCTATTTGTTGGATCCGACCCGTTGGTTGTTCTCCGGCGATCACGTCATGAGCGGTTCAACGGTGGTGATCGCTCCTCCCGACGGGGACATGGCTGCTTACCTCCAGGCCCTCGGGCGCGTGGCCGATCTGCACCCCCCGGTGAGCGGCATGGCTCCCGGTCACGGCCCGTTCATCGACGATCCGGCGGCTGCTGTTTCGGATTACCTCACCCATCGTCGGGCAAGGGAATCAGCCATTGCCGATGCCCTGGCCCGGATCGGGCCAGCCACCGTGGAACAGTTGGTCGAAGCGGTCTACACCGATGTAGCGCCGGTCCTGCACCCGATCGCTCGGTTCTCGGTGTGGGCTCACCTGCGCAAGCTGGCCCAGGAAGGTAGGGCCAAAGCCTCCAACGTCGACGACGTGGCCTCTATCTGGGTCTCGGACACGGACCGATGGACCGGGACCCGCAGGTAAGCGAGCCCTGGGTGGCGAAGTAGATGTCCGGAATGCCCGAGAAAGACACCGGTCGCAAGGCTCTCGTTGACGTCGAGGGCGCAGCGGCATACCTGAGCTTGTCCGAAGATGTCGTCCTGGCCCTGATGGGGGCCGGATTCCTTCACGCCGACGCAAAGGGCGCGAAGGGTCCCGAGTTCAACCAGGTGTCCCTCAAGGCATTTTTGGCCCGCAACGCCGACAATGGCGCGGGCAACGTTTTGGATCTTGGACCCGAAAGCGTGGATCCCCAGAGCCTGCTGGACGCTCTGGAAGGTCGCTCGGACGAAATGGCCCGCCGTGCCTATGAGATATTTGCCGCGGCCTTCCCCGAGGCCCGGGCGTGGTCCTTGTCGGAGCGGGCCGGGTTCATCGAGCAGGCCAGTGCCCGATTCGAGGCCATCCTGGCTGTCACTGGGCAGGGGGCCGAGGCTGACGAAACCCTGGTTGCCGACCTGTGCGACGTGGGTGCTGCGGCGGCCTGGGCCGGATCCCCGCTGCCCCAGCTACTGGTCATGCTCCGGATTTCGCGCGATCTCGTGGTCCAAAGCGCGGTTGAACTGGCCGAAGCCGGGGGTCGTCACTGGGGATTGGCGCTGTCGTTGCTCTTGGAAAGGGTGCTGCCCGCCATGGACCGTCTCACTGATGCCCTGGCCAAGGGGTACTGGGGCGCGGTGGTGGGCCGGGACGCCGAGTCCAGGACCCGTTTCGAAGACCTCGTGGAGAGCTCCTTCAACGGCATCTGCGAGGTCGATCTGGAAGGAACCCTTCGTTACGCCAATGCTGCGCTGTCCGTCATATTCGGCCTGTCCAGGATCGACTTGGAAGGCGCATCCCTGGGCAGCGTGCTGGCTCCTATAGGTACAACCCGAGCCGAATTCGTGAGCGCCGCCGTGGGTTCTCCCGATCAGGTGCACCGCCTGAGCATCTTGCGGCCCGATGGCGTGGTCCGTACCCTCGATGTCCGAGTCCATCCCCGCTGTCAGGGCGATTCGGTCACCGGGTACCAGTGGGTCTTCGCGGATGTATCCGCGGCGGTGAGACTTGAGGTTGACAAGAACCGGTTCCTGGCCCACGTCACCTCGGAATTGAGCCGCCCCTTAGCCACCATTGCCTCCCTGATCGCGACCCTCGATGACCAGGCCCGGACGGCCGAGCCCAAAGTGTCGGCCCGCCAGGTGCTGCGGACTTCTGATGCCATTGCGGCTCAGACGGATCGGATGAGGCGGATGGCCCAGTCACTCTCCGATATCAGTCGCCTCCAGTCATCCCAGCTGTTCCTGGCCCCCCAGGTTGTGGACCTGGCCTCGGTGACCGGCAAAGCTGTCGCCCTGGCCGGCTCCCTCGCCGGGGTCGAGGGCGGCATCGAAGTCAGCATGGGGCCCGAGACGCTGGTCTGGGCCGATCCTGATCGCCTGGAGCAGGTCATCTCCAACTTGGTTTCGAACGCCTTGGAGCATGGCGGTCCGCCGGTGTCGGTGAGGATGCGGCCAATGCGCACCGGTGGCTTCATCGAGGTGGAAGTCAGCGATGCCGGCCCCGGACTGGACCCGGCTGCAGCCGAGGATTTGTTCGCCCGACCCAGTAGCCTGATCGGCCGGAGTGAGGCACTGGCCGGCTCGGGGGGGCTGGGGTTGGTACTGTCCAGAGATCTGATGCAGGCGATGGGGGGAAGGCTGTGGTACGAGGAGGGTGAAGGGGACCGGCCCTCGTTCTGCCTGGCTGTTCCGACTCAGCGCCGCCGTGCCTCCAAGTAGTCCGGCCACGATCCATATCGGTCGAGCGAAGGCCTAGTGCCGTGAAGGCCAACCGAAGGCGGCGGCGATTCGGGGCTCTGGCCGGCGCCTTGATTGCCACGGTGTCCGTCGCCGGCACAGTATCCTCGGCCAGCGCGGTCTCCTCGGCCAGCGCGGCCTCCCCGACCAGCGCGGCCTCCCCGACCAGCGCGGTCTCCTCGGCCAGCGCGGCCTCCCCGACCAGCGCGGCCTCCCCGACCAGCGCGGTGGCCGTGGCTGGCCCGAGCAGGGCCGCCTTTGCATCGGTCGAGTCCAGCCCCCGGGCTCTGAGCGCCGGCCGGGTGCAGGCTCTGGGACCGGCCCGGGCGGTCAACGTGGCCGCCCTGCCCAACGGGTCTGGGATCGCGGGTCATCGCGTTGAGTCGTCCACCCGATTGCGCCGCCCCGGGTCAGGCCCCCGTCCCGGTGGCGCGGTGGTTCCTCGGGAACTTGCCACTCGAACGGCATCGCCACGGACGGCGGCCCACGTGCAGGTGGCCTTCGGCGGCATATCCGAGGCCGGTCAGTTCAATGCCCAGGGGGGCAATGCCACCGAACCGCCCGATACCCAGGTAGCGGTCGGACCCAACCAGATCGTTGAGATGGTCAACTCCACTCTGGCCGTCTTCGACCGCTCAGGTCACCAGCTCCTAGCCAAGGACTTGAACATCTTCTACGGATTCCCCCCCGCCTACTCCCAGACCGATCCCTGGGTTCTGTGGGACCCGAATTCAGGGCGGTGGTTTGCCTCAACCACCTCAGACGCCGGTTCGGGTCCCTCCCCCAGTGCTTCTGAAGTGGACTTGGCCGTCTCAGCCGGCCCTGACGCCACCGGGGGCTGGTACGTCTACAGCGTCGACAGCAATACCGCTGGTCTGGACGATCAACCCAAGCTGGGGCTGACGACGGACAAGGTCCTCTTGGCCTGGAGCCAGTTCGACACATCCGGGAAGTTCGTTGGAAATGATATTCGAATCATGGCCAAGGGCCCTCTCCTGTCAGGGGGCAGGGCCTTTACCTACTCGCACGGCCCGGACGCCACTTCCTTTGGCTACGTCCCCGTGGCATCGTCGGCGGGACCGGACAGCTATTTTGTGTACAACGGCGGAAGCTTCCTCGGTGTGGTGGCGGTGACCGGCTCACCCCCGCTCGGCATTCGCCTCGTCGAGACGGACTTGGCCATCACTCCCACCGCGGCGTTTTCGTCGCCCACGGCCACCCAGCCCGGCGGGAGTCTGCTGAGTTCCAGCCCACCCATCGACACCGGCGACGACCGGCTTGTCAGTGCCGTTCAGGCCGGCGGGGAGCTTTGGACCGCGGCCACTGATCAGTGCACTCCCGCCGGTGACAGCGTTGTTCGCTCGTGCCTGAGATTGATCAAGGTGGCCCTGACGTCATCGGGGCCGAGGCTTCTCCAGGATTCGGACTACGGCCAAGCCGGGGGCTACGTGTACTACCCCTCGGTAGTGGCGGACTCGGCCGGTGACATGTTTGTCTCCTTTTCGGCCTCGTCATCGACCCGCTTCGCCAGTGCCGAAGTGGCCATTGAGGCTCCCGGGGCGGCCGCTCCGGGCCCGGCCACGACGCTGTTTGCTGGGCAGGCCACTTACGGGGGCACCCGATTCGGCGACTACTCCGCCTCGAGCCCGGATCCGACCAATCCCGGATCGGTCTGGGTGGGGGCCGAGTTCGCGGGCTCGGCAACGCTCCCGGTCGGGGACCAGCCGTGGAACTGGGGGACCGGCATAGCCAGAGTAGCGGCGGGGGGTTACCACCTGGTGGCCTCCGACGGAGGCATATTCAGCTTCGGTGACGCCGGGTTCTTCGGCTCTACCGGCAATATTCATCTCAACCAACCCATCGTGGGGATCGCCTCGACCCCCGACGGCGGGGGCTACTGGTTGGTGGCATCCGACGGAGGCATATTCAGCTTCGGCGACGCCGGGTTCTTCGGATCAGCGGGAGGGATCCACCTCAACCGGCCCATCGTGGGCATGGACTGAACGCTTCTCCCCTTCGACACGGCGACCGTTGCCGTCCGTGGTTTCCTCGGCGAGGGGGGAGTGACTGTCGAGGGAACCAACAGCGCGGTCTACTGCTTCGAGGAGGCGGACCGAACAGCCGGACATTTCCACCAGCGGGGCGATCTCGGTAACGAGCCGGGTGGCCAGCGCCGCGAAGGCCTGGGCCGTTGGACCATCCCCTTCGGCCAAGGGACGGCCCAAGTCTCCCCCACGGGCCAGGGCCGGGTCGATCGGTATGGAGCCGATCAGGGGGACTCCGATGTCGTCGGCCAGGCGCTGTCCTCCCCCGGAGCCGAACAGTTCATAGGAGTCGCCGTGGTCGCACACGAACGAACTCATGTTCTCGATGACCCCGGCCACCCTCAAGTAGCCCTTGCGGGCCATGTCGGCGGTGCGGGATGCCACCTTCTGGGCGGCCAGGGGGGGTGTGGTGACGATGATCATCTCGGTGCGGGGCAGCATGCGGGCCAAACCCATTTGGATGTCACTCGTTCCAGGCGGCATGTCGATGAGGAGATAGTCCATTTCGCCCCACCACACGTCTTCGAGGAACTGCTGCACGGCTCGATTGAGGAGGAGGCCCCTCCACATGATGGCCGAGTCCTCCTCGGCCAAGAATCCCATTGACAAGACCTTGACCAGGCCGGGGCGGACCACCTTCTCAAGAGGGAGCATCTTGCCGTCCCGGGCCTGGATCTCTCCGGACAGGCCCAGCATGCGGGGTACTGAGAACCCTCCGATGTCAGCATCCAGGAGGCCAACGGTGAGCCCCCGGCGAGCGAGGGCGACGGCCAGGTTGACCGTTACCGAGGATTTGCCGACCCCACCCTTGCCCGAGGCGATGGCCACCACCCGGGCCGTGGAAGGGATGTCCGTAGTTGGTGCAGACTCCCGGGCCTTCCATCGGGCCCGGGCCATGACCGCCTGGCGTTCGTCGGGGTTCATCTCTGCCATCTCGATCTCGACCTTGCCCACGCCGGGCAGGCTCGAGATTCGCCCCCTTATGTCGGTATTCAGCTGGGTTCTGAGCGGACATCCGGCGATTGTCAGGGCGATGCCGACTACCACATCGCCGTTAGGTTCAACCACGATCGAGCGAACCATTCCCAGGTCCACGATGTTGTCGCCCAATTCAGGATCGATCACGCCCAAGAGCGCCCCCCTGACGGACTCCTCGCTTGTGGCGGGGCCGGGTGTGGTCACAACTCAATGCTACCGGCGAGCATGATTGCCCTGACCCGGGTCCCGAAAAGGCGTCCAACCGGCAAGGGTCTAATGAGCCGGTAAAGTGGTGGGGACCGGGGCTGAGGACCCACGGACAGAGAGCAGCGGTGGGAGACCCACGGACATGAGATCAGCGGACATGAGATCAGCGGACATGAGAGAGGTAACACCATGAGCATGACGTCAGTGGCCATCGGCCGGAAGCCAAGCCCCGTGACTCCCAGCGACGCCGCCATTGCCAAGGTGGCCGACCTCATCGCCCAAGAGGGCAACGACCAGTTGGCCCTACGAGTGGCGGTGCGGCCCGGTGGTTGTTCGGGCTATTCCTATGAGATGTTCTTCGATGCGGAAGTGGCCGAGGACGATGTGTTGAGCACGTTCGGATCGGTCAGGCTGGTTGTCGACCCGGCCAGCGCCGATCTTCTCAAGGGTTCCACCCTGGACTACAAGGACGGCCTCCAAGATGCCGGCTTTGCCATCAAGAACCCCAACGCCACCCATACTTGCGGGTGCGGTTCCTCCTTCAGCTGAGCTTGGCCACCTGACTCAGGACACCATCTCGCTCACCGTCGACGGAGCGGCCCTAGAGGTTCCCGACGACGGGTCCTCCTTGCTTGAGGTGCTCCGCCAGCAGGTTGGCGTTCGATCCCCCAAGGACGGTTGCAGCCCCCAGGGGCAATGCGGCTGTTGCACAGTCTGGATCGACGGATCGCCCCGGGTGGCTTGCGTCACACCGGTTCGGCGAGTGGCCGGTCGTAGCGTGATCACCATCGACGGTCTGGATCCCGCCAGCCGCGCCGCCTGGGCCGAGGCCTTCGTGGCCCACGGCGCCAGCCAATGCGGGTTCTGCACTCCAGGTATCATCATGCGCCTGGCCGGTCTGTCGCCTTGGCCCGGCCCTCACGTCAGTGCCGATGCCGTCGCCGGGGCGTTGCGGGCACACCTGTGCCGATGCACCGGGTGGCGCAGCATCTTGGAGGCAGCCTGCTCCGACCCCGGTTCATCATCGATTCCTCGGGATCTTGTGGCTGCCGCGCACCGGGCGGAGTTGGAGGGAAGGAGCCCTCAACAGGTTGGCGCCCATGTGGCCATGGGCCAAGGGGGCTTCTCCGATGACGGGGCTCCGCCCGGATGCCTGGTGGCTCTGCCCGACGGTGCTGGGGGGTGGGTGGTAGCCGAGTCGCTGGCCCAGGCCCGAGAACAAATGGGAAAGGTTCAAGGCCGTCGATCCACCGTCGATCTCACCTGGCCACTTGAAGTTGCTCCAGGAACATGGGCCCTGACCCTCAGGACGACCTGGGTCGAGCCCGCTTACCTGGAGCCGGATGCATCATGGTGCGAGCCTGGTGGTGAGCCCTCGTCGCCTCTGGCCAATGGGGGGGCGTTTGGAGGGAAGGCCTCGTCGCCGGTCGCTAGCGCCGCTCGGGAATTGGCCGACAGGCATGGTCGAGCAGTGCGGGTGCTGTTCGACCGCGAGGACGTGGTGCGCATGGGACCCAAGAGGCCCCCGGTGGCCATCGGCGTGGACGAAGACGGGCGAGGGGTAATGCGGGTCTTGGCTCCTCGGCCAGACATTGAATGGGATGGGCTTCGCCAACGGGTGGCCAAGGTTGCCCCGGGGCTGGCTGTCCAGTTCGTCACCGGTTCCGGTCCGCCGGTATCCCCCCTGATCAGAGGCGCCGGGTGGGTGGAGGCGGCGGCGATGTTGGGCGCGTTGCGTGCCACGGGCCCTGCCGTTGAGGTTGTCTCGCCGGAGGGTGCCCGGGCTGTGGCTCAGGTAGATGGCGAGGGAATCAGGGTCCAGGTGACGTGCGGCAGGATTCTGGACCAGGTGGTGCTCAGGTCCTATTGCCTGGGAGCAGCCCATATGGCGCTCGGTCTGGTTCGATCGGAAGGGGTTGCACTAGGTCCAGATCAGGACCCGGTCGACTTGACCATCCGATCGTGGGGAATCCTTCGGGCGGTGGATACCCCTTGCATCGACGTAGAGTTCGAGGACTCCTCGGCCGAGCCCGTCAACGGCTCCGATGCGGTGATGGCGGCGGTGGCCGGTGCAGTATGGATAGCCGAGGGCCTGACCGGCTTCTGGCCCACACGACAAGGAGCAGGCGAAAAATGACGCTCGCAGATAGCGCAGGTCCCTATTCCCCGGTAGTGCGCACCGGCGGTTGGCTGGTGTGCTCGGGCCAATTGGGAGCGAGCGGCGGTGTGCTGGTCGACGGTGGCGTGGGCGCCCAGGTAACCCAGGCCATGGCCAATCTCTCTGATCTGCTGGCCCCCTTCGGCGCCAGCTTGGGCGACGTGGTAAAGACCACCGTTTTCCTTACTGACATTGCCCATTACGACGAAATGAACCGGGCCTACATCGCAGCATTGGGCGACCACCGGCCTGCCCGGTCGGCCATCGCCGTGGTCGCCCTGCCACTCGGAGCCGGCGTCGAGATCGAAGCCTGGGCCCGAGTTCCCGGGGCATCGTCCAACCCGTGAGGCTCGTGATCGGCGGGGGGGGCACGGCGGGTCATGTCTTCCCCGGCTTGGCCCTGATCGAACAATGGCCCTCGCCCGGGCCCCAGGTATGGTGGATGGGGTGCTCGGGGGGCATGGAAGAGGGTCTTGTCCGGTCCCGTGAGGTGGAGTTTCTTGGCGTCCGGGCCGGGGCGGTCAGAGGCAAGGGGCCGGTCAAGATGGCGAGCTCGTGCCTCCAGTCGTTGGTGGGCACGGCTCAGGCTCTGATCGCCCTGCGACGTCTGCGGCCTGATGTGGTCCTCACCACCGGTGGATTTGTCAGTGTGCCGGTGGCGCTCGGCGCTCGGATGGCTCGGATACCCCTTGTTGTTTTCTTGCCCGACGTCCGGCCCGGCCTGGCCGTGCGGGTCCAGGCCCGTTTCGCAGCTCTTGTTGCCTGTGCCTTCGAGACCGACCCCGCCCTCATGCGGGGGGCTCGAGCGATGGTCGTGACCGGCTATCCGGTGCGAGCCCGATTTGGAGCCTCGGATCCGCAGCAGGCCCGCCGGGAGCTGGGATTGTCGGAGGGGGCGCCGGTCGTCTTGGTGTACGGGGGCAGCCAGGGGTCGCGTTCGATCAACGATGCCGTGCTCGCGCAACTGGATCTCATCCTGGCCGAGTGCCAACTGATCCACATTTGCGGTCCGGCCGATCTAGAGCGCCTGGAACAAGCCCGAAAGGACCTGACCGGCCCCAGCGCGGCCCGCTATCACCTGAGCGGATTCCTCGGTGATCGGTTGGCCCTGGCCATGGCAGCGGCCGACTTGTGCGTGAGCCGGGCCGGGGCTTCCACCCTGGCCGAACTGCCGACTGCCGGGCTACCGGCCATTGTGGTGCCCGGACCGTTTTCCGATCAGGCTGTCAACGCCGCCTATCTGGCCGAACGGGGTGCGGCCGTGGTGCTGGAGCAGGACAGCTTGTCCAACGGCGGGCTGGTGCGCTCCCTACGGCTGGTGCTAAGCGACAGCGAGGGCCTGAAGGCAATGAGTATTGCCAGTCGGGCGCTGGCGCGGCCTCAGGCGGCATCGTCCCTGTCCCAGGAGCTGAGCCGGATCGGGGCGGGCCCGGGTCGAGCCGAGGTCTCCCAAGCCTAAGGGGTGAGCGGACTCGCCCAGGGGTGAACGGGGTCGGTCAGGCTGACCAGCGCGATTGGCCGAACCGGTAACCGACGCTGCGAACCGTCTGAATCAGGTGGGCGTGCTCCTCGCCCAGCTTGGATCGCAGGCGCCGCACGTGGACGTCGACCGTCCGGGCCCCGCCAAAATACTCGTAGCCCCAGACCCGGGCGAGCAGGGTTTCCCGTGTGAACACCTTGCCCGGGTGTAGGGCCAAGAACCTGAGGAGCTCGTATTCCATGTACGTCAGATCCAGGGGTCGGTTCTCCATCCGGGCCTGATAGGTCTCCAGGTTGAGGGCTAGGGGGCCGTACTCCACCAACTCGGGTCGCGTGCCTCGTCCCGTCCGGAAGAACAGGTGTTTGAGTCGGATCTCCAGCTCGTCGGCTCCGGCCGACGACAGGCAGAAGTCATCGAACAGGTCATCGGTCAGGACAAGCGTATCGAGCTGGTGGGCGCCCACTATGAGTAGCAGGGGCGAGATCGGTGATTCACCGTTACGCAGGGCTCTGCACAGGGCCAAGGCCTCTTCCGCACCGGCCTCCGTGCTCACCACGGCGCCGGCCCACCCGTCGTCAGGCGCGAAGGCCAGCCCCGATCGGGCGTCGGCGGCCGCCTTGAACGGGTACCCGGCCCGGTCCAGGGCCATGGCCAGGCCTGGAGGGGGTGGGTCGGGGTGGACGAGGAGGGGTTCCATTGGCCTAGAGGGTGGGAAGGTACCGGTCCAGCTCGAACTGGCTGATCTGGGTCTTATAGGCCGCCCACTCGGCCCGCTTGTTGCGGATGAACCACTCGAAGGTGTGCTCTCCCAGGGTGGTGGCCACCAGCTCGGAGCGCTCCATTTCCGACACCGCTTCGGACAGGCTCCCGGGCAAGCCGCGTATTCCCTCGCTCACCAACTCCTCGGGGGTCATGGTGTAGAGGTTCGCGGCGGCCTCAGGAGCCAGCTCGTAGCCGTCCTCGATACCCTTCATGCCCGCGGCCAGGATGACGGCAAAGGCCAGGTAGGGGTTGCAGGCCGGGTCAGGGGAGCGGTATTCGACCCGGGTCGAGTCGATCTTGCCCTTCTTTACCACCGGGACCCGGACCAGGGCGGAGCGGTTGTTGCGGGCCCACGAGACGTGGACCGGCGCCTCATAGCCCCGTACCAGGCGCTTGTAGGAGTTGACCCATTGGTTGGTCACGGCAGTGATTTCCGGGGCGTGGGTCAGCAGTCCGGCGATGAAGCCCTTGGCCAACTTGGACAGGCCGTGCTCGTCGCCGGGGTCGGCGAAGGCATTGACGTCGCCCTCGAAGAGGGAGAAGTGGGTGTGCATCCCCGAACCTTGCATGCCCGCCATCGGCTTGGGCATGAAGCTGGCGTAGGCCCCGTGACTCTGGGCGATCTCCTTGACCACAAGGCGGGTGGTCATGACCGTGTCGGCCATGGTCAGGGCATCGGTGTAGCGCAGGTCTATCTCGTGCTGGCTGGCAGCGTCCTCGTGCTGGGCATATTCGACCGGAATCCCCATCTCTTCGAGGGTAAGGACGGTCTGCTGGCGCATGCGGGAGGAGAGCCCGGCCACCGTCAGCTCAAAATACGATCCGGTGTCCAACGGCTTGGGGGCCTGGGTCGGGTCGGAGTCCTGGAAGTAGAAGTACTCGATCTCCGGTGCGGTGTAGAAGGAGAGACCGGCTTGGCGAGCCCGTTCCAAGCTGCGGCGCAGCACGTGGCGAGGGCAGCCCTCAAAAGGGGTGCCGTCCAGGTTGAAGATGTCGCAGAAAACCCGGGCCACCGGGGCCTCGTGGTCCCTCCAGGGCAGGATCTGGAACGTCTTGGGGTCAGGGCGGGCCAGCACGTCGGACTCTTGGACCCGGGAGAAGCCGTCGATGGCCGAACCGTCAAAGGTCATACCTTCGTCGAGGGCGTTCTCCAGCTCCGCCGGGGTGATGGAAAAGCTCTTGGCCGTGCCCAGCACGTCCGTGAACCAGAGCTGGATGAAGCGGACGCCCCGCTCCTCCACGGTACGCAGCACGTAATCCTGCTGGGTTTGCATCCTTGTACCTTCCTCGTTGTGGACCTCCGGGGAGCGGGTAGGCATCTCGGAGGCGATAGGCACTAGTCTCGCAGCCTGGCGAACCCTTGTGGGGCCCGACGGCATGGTTTCACGTTGCGTTCACAAACGAGCAACGGTCCTGTAACCCTGCGGTGGGACGCTTGTAAAAATTCATTGCACCACTGGGCCGGGCCCTGTGCTGCCGATCGAGCCCAATGACTCGAAGGAGGACAAGTTGCAGCAACGAACTCCGGCCGAGGTTCTGAGCCTGGCCCAGGAAAACAAGGTCGAGTTTGTCGACTACCGCTTCTGCGATCTGCCCGGCCTGATGCAGCACGTGTCGGTGCCACTGAGCCAACTGGGCGAGGACACATTCAGCGACGGTCACGGCTTCGATGGTTCCTCAATCCGGGGTTTCCAGGAAATCCAGGAGTCGGACATGATCCTGGTCCCCGATCCCAATACCGCCACCCTGGACCCCTTCCGGGCTCGCCCAACCCTCATCCTCAACTGCTTCGTCAAGGACCCGGTGACCATGGAGTCCTACAGCCGGGATCCTCGATACGTGGCGTCCAAGGCCGAGGCCTACCTCATCTCATCGGGTCTGGCCGACACGGCCTATTTTGGACCCGAGCCGGAGTTCTTCATATTCGACGACGTCCGCTTTTCCCAGGACGGGCGATCGAGCTTTCACCAGGTGGATTCCGTGGAGGGAATCTGGAACACGGGTAAAGATGAGGGGCCGAACCTGGGATACAAGCCCCGGACCAAGCAGGGCTACTTCCCCGTGCCTCCCATGGATCACTTCCAGGACCTGCGCAGCGAAATGGCCTTTACCCTCGAGCAGGTGGGCATACCGATCGAACTGCACCACCACGAAGTGGCTACAGGTGGTCAGTCCGAGATTGGCATGCGCTTCGACACCTTGCTCTCGATGGCGGACAAGCTCATGCTTTTCAAGTACGTGGTCAAGAGCGTGGCTTACGCCGCGGGCAAGTCAGCAACCTTCATGCCCAAGCCGATATTCGAGGACAACGGGTCGGGCATGCACACCCACCAATCGATTTGGAAGGGAGGCGAACCCCTCTTCTACGACGAGAGCGGTTATGCCGGCCTGTCCGACACGGGCCGCTGGTACATCGGAGGCCTACTACGCCACGCCCCTGCCATCCTGGCCTTTGCCGCCCCCACCACCAATTCCTACAAGCGCCTGGTGCCCGGCTACGAGGCCCCGGTCAACCTGGTCTACTCCCAGCGCAACCGGTCGGCGTCGTGTCGCATACCCCTGGCCCAGAGAAGCCCCAAGGCGAAGCGGGTCGAGTTCCGCTGCCCCGATGCCAGTTGCAATCCGTACCTGGCCTTCTCGGCCATGTTGATGGCGGGCCTGGACGGAGTGGCCAATCGGATCGAGCCGCCCGATCCGATGGACAAGGACCTCTACGATCTCCCTCCCGAGGAGCTGGCCCGGGTTCCTCAGGTGCCTGGCTCCCTCGATGAGGCTCTGTTGGCCCTGGAGGCGGACAATTCCTTCCTGAAGGCGGGCGAGGTGTTCACCGATGACCTGATCGAGACCCACATCGCCTACAAGCGGGCCAACGAGATCGACGCCATCCGGTTGCGGCCGCATCCCTGGGAGTTCGCCCTGTACTACGACATCTGACCGCAATCATTTGGCAATCTCAAGAGTAAGACCGTTCCTCCCGATATATACCCAGTGAGCGCTCAGGCCAAGACTGCCGACACTGACAAGACTGCCGACACTGACAAGACTGCCGACACTGAATCGCCAGGCGCCGGGGGCTATGACCCCGAGGGCCATCGTCGGGCACTGGGAAATGCACTGGCTGTTCGCTTCCAAGAGGTGATCGACGAGACGGAGAAAAGGATTGCCCGGGGGGTCGGGCAGGGCAGCGCGGACACCCCCGAGACCGTTCGGTTGCGGCGTTCCATCAACGGCGTGACCACCCAGATGGCCCTGGACTGGCTGGTGTCGGGAAGGGCGGCGGAGGCGTCCGAACTGGAGGAGCTGGCCCGGACCAGTGGAGAGGCCGCGGCCGGGAGCTCTATCTCCTTGGCCCAGGTTCTCCGCTCCATCCTGTGTTGGCGCGACACCTTGTTCAGTGTGCTGGCCCAGGAAGGCAGCGCCCGGGGAATCCCCGCCTGCGTGTTAGACGAAACCGAAATCGGAGTAAGGATGGCGGTGGACAGCTTCTTGATCTGGTCGGGCAAGCACTTCGACGCCCGTACTCATGAGCTGCGGGAGAATCTGGACCAGGTTCACGCCGCTATGCGACACCAGGTGAGCCACGACCCCTTGACCGGGCTGGTCAACCGAGCCCACTTTCTCGAGGAGCTGCGCGACGCGATAGGCGAGCTTGTTCCCGGGCAGACCAAGCTGGCCGTTCTTTTCCTCGACCTGGACAACTTCAAGGAGGTCAACGACCAGTTCGGCCACAGCTTTGGTGACCAGGTACTTCTTACCGTGGGCAACCGCCTCAGGTCGATCGTGCGGGCAGGCGATGTGGTCGGACGTTTTGGGGGGGACGAGTTCGTCGTGTTATGCCGTGATGCCAGAGGAGCCGAGAGCGAATACTCGGCGCTGGCCAGTCGAATCGGGAAGTCGATAGCCCAGGCCATGGTGATCCATGGTCGCCAGGCTGTGCTGACGGTGAGTACCGGACTGGCGGTGGTGTCGGGGCCCGATCACGATCCGGAGGTCATCCTGGATCAGGCCGACACTGCCATGTACCGGGCCAAGGAAGCGGGCCGCGGCCGATTCGAGCTGTTCGGTTCCCGCCCTGGTCCAGTTCCCGCGGTGTCGGTTCGACCCGGTGACCGCTCGGTGCTCAACTTCTTATCTGAAGCCAATCTTCCAGATCATCGTTTGACCTCCTGAGCCATCCGCCTTCACGGCATCGGGGAAAGCGGGTCGGAACCCTCGCCCGTTTTCAGTTGACGGCCAGGCACCCGCTGCGGCATGCCTGGAAGGCAAGGTCACCATGCCTGGAAGGCAAGGTCACACTTTCCCGTAAAAAAGCCGCTCCATGGACCCTCGAGCGCGCCGGGTGACACGCCGGTAATGATCGCGCAGGCCGGTGGGCGTGGTGCCCAAGCTGCGAGAAAGCCTGATCAATTGCTCGGGCCGTCTGGGTAGGGAATCTCCCGGGCCGCCGTGCACCAAGAACCACCGATTGCGGGTCGTTTCGCAAAATCGGTAGGCCTCAGTGAGAACATCGGCGTCAAGTTTGGATAATGCCCCCGACGCCTGCAAGGCTTCAAGGGCCCTGACAGTTCCCGTCGATCGCACCCCGTGTTCGAGTTGGAGGAGTTGGGCCGTCCATTCAACGTCGGAAAGCGAACCCCGTCCCAGTTTCAAATGGAACTGGGGGTCCTCGTCCGGTGGTATCCGTTCCCGTTCTATTCGGGCCTTCATGCGTCGGATCTCCCGTCGGTGGACATCGGTCAACGGCGAGGAAAAGACAAAATGATCGACCAGCTCCATGAACCGATTGCCCAGCTCGGCGTCGCCCGCCACCGGCCGGACCCGGAGGAGGGCTTGGCGCTCCCAGGTCTGGGCCCAGCGGGAGTAATAGTTGGCGAACCCCTCCAGGCTTCGGGCCACGGGGCCCTGCCGGCCCTCAGGGCGCAGGGAGGTGTCAATGGTGAAGATGCGCTGGGCGGGGGTGGGGCCGTGCACCAGGCGGACAAAGGTCTCCGCCGTCTCCAGGGCCGCCTGGTTTTGAGCATCGGTGCCCCCTTCGTAGGCGATCAGGATGTCGATGTCACTGGCATAGGACAGCTCGGACCCCCCGAAGCGGCCCATGGACAGGACGCTCATCGGTCGGGAAGGCCCCGCCAACTCCAGGGCCGCTCTCATGGCGGCCTCGGCCAGTGCGCTCAGTTCGGAGCCGACCTGGACTGAGTCCGAGGTTCCCAGAATGTCTCGAATGGCGATCCTGGTGGTCTCGGTCTGGCGCATGCGGGCCAGACGAGCCATCTTTGCTCCGACCGTCTGGCGCCCGGCCGCGATGGCTTGGGCTTGGTCGAGGAGTACGAGCGCCGATGCCGGCTCCGGGCCGTCCGCTGCGCTCAATTCGCTGATCAGGTCAGGGTTGCGGGCCAGGGGGTCGAGGACCAGCCGGCTGGTTCCAATCAGTTGGCACAGGCGTTGAGCTGCCTGGGGCGACTCTCGGAATGTTGTCACCAGGCGGTCTCGGCGGTGCTGGCCCGAGGCCAGCGTGCGCAGCCCCAGTAGGCCAAGTTCAGGATCGGGACTCTCCGACAGCCATTCCAACAGGACGGGAAGGAGGGCCTGCATCAGGCTCGACGATCGGGTCAGGCCCCTGGTCAGCTCGCGCAGGGCGATCCGGGTGCGCCCAACGTCGGCGAACCCGAACGCGCCCAGCCGAGCGGCTACGGCATTGGCCTCCATGGCGGGAGCGCCGCCTGGCTTGGAGGCAGTGAACACCTCCAGCAGCGGCCGGAAGAACAACCGTTCGTGAATGGTGCGCACCGCCGTTTGATGTCGGCCCAGGGCGGCGAGGAAGGCCTCGGCCGCGGTATGCGTCCCCTGGTCGCGGTATCCCATGACCCGGGCCAGGTGGGCCAGTGCCGACGGTTCCTGAGGCACGGTGTGGCCCTGGCTCTCGTCGACCAACTGGATGCGATGTTCCACCTGACGCAAGAAGCGGTAGGCCCGGTCCAAGACGGTGGCGTCTTGGGGGGACACGTATCCGGCCCCGCTGAGCGCGGCCAGTGCCGTCAGGGTGGTTGGCGATCTGATCGATTGGTCCGCCCGACCGTGGACCAACTGTAGGAGTTGAACGGCGAACTCGATGTCGCGGATCCCGCCCCGACCCCTTTTGACCTCGAGGTCGGAGATGCCTCGACGGGCCATCTCACTTTCCGCCCTGGCCTTCATGGACCGGATCTCGAAGATCTCATCGGCGCCGAAGGCCCTTCCCCATATGTGGCGGCCCGCCTCCTCGACGAAGCCGGCGCCAAGGGTGGCATCCCCGGCCGAGTACCGGCACTTCAACAGGGCCTGGAACTCCCAGGTCTTGGCCCACCGGGACCAGTAAGCCGCATAAGAGTCAAGGCTGCGGGCCAGAGGTCCCGATCGCCCCTCAGGCCTGAGGTCGGTGTCCACCCGAAAACAGGACCTGGCAGTCCCCAGCACTTTCAGCGGCTTTGCCGACTCGGGATCGTCAACGACGAACATTAGGTCGATGTCGCTGGCGTAGTTCAATTCGTAGCCCCCCAACTTCCCCATCCCAATCACGGCCAGACCGCAGTCGGGCCAAGGCCTGCCGGCCGGTTCTCCGTCGGAACTCAAGGCCATAACCAAGGACTTGGACAACACATCATCGGCCAGGCCGGCCAGGGAGGCCCCCACCTGCTCCAGGGCATCGAGTCCCATGAGATCCCGCACGGCGATGGCCAGGATCCCCAGATGCTTGGTGCGGATCAGGTCCGAGACCCTCTCGGGCGGGGGCAGCGGTCTTGGCCCTGCCTTTAGGGCGGCGGCCACGACGTCGAGGGCGACGGGGTCCTGCTCGCACAGGCGGGCCAGAGATCGGCTGGCCGCCATGACCGTGACCAGGGCACGGGCGAGGTCGAGATCGGCAGCCAGTCGTTGTCCAGCCTCGGGGTGGGTCGACACCAATCGGGCCAACGACGCAGTGACCTGCACCGGGGCCGCGCTGTGGTCGGTGACATGTTGGATCTCGGTCGAGGGCGCCCACGGGCTCACCGGAGCATCCTGCCAGCAACGGGGCTACCGTTAGGCTCGACGGCGTGGGAAGCCTCAGAATTGCCGCCTGCCAGATCAACACAGTCGTGGGCGACGTTGCCGGCAACGTCGAGCGGATGGCGGCTGCCCTGGATCAGGCTGAGTCCGCCGGAGCCCAACTGGCGGTGTTCCCCGAACTGGCTATCACCGGATACCCACCCGAAGATCTGTTGTTGAAGGAGGGCTTTGTGGCCGACAACCACCTGGCCCTCGGGGAGGTGGCTCGTCTGACCCGGTCGTGCGCGGCCGTGGTGGGTTTTGTGGACGGCCACCGCCCGGGCAGTCTGTACAACGCCGCCGCCCTATGCCGAGACGGTTTGGTCCAGGACGTTTACCACAAGCGAGTGCTGCCCAACTACTCGGTTTTCGACGAACAGCGATATTTCATCCCGGGCAGGGGACAACTTGAAGTTTATGCCGTCGCCGGAGTCGCCATCGGGATCTCGGTCTGCGAGGACGTCTGGAGCGAGTCAGGCCCCATCGCGACCCTGGGGGAATTGGGGGCGCAGGTCATCGTCAACTTGAACGCTTCTCCCTACTGCGCCGGGCGGGTGGCCGAACGCCAGTCGCTTCTCCAGCTCCGCGGCGCCCAGGCCCGATGCCCGCTGGTTTACGTGAATCAGGTGGGGGGACAGGATGAACTCGTCTTTGACGGGGCATCCATGGTGGTTGGGGCCAATGGGGCATTGCTGGCCCGGGCGGCGCAGTTCGAAGAGGACGTCATGGTGTTCGACCTCGACCTCGACTCCGCTACTGGCCCTGGCCCTGGTCCTGGCCCTGGCCCTGGCCCTGCTTTGGCGCCGGTGATAAAGGAAACCTTTCATGGGCCCGAAGAGATATATCGGGCCCTGGTCTTGGGTACGCGGGATTACGTCCACAAGAACGGCTTCACCGACGTGGTGATCGGCGTTTCGGGCGGCATTGACTCGTCCCTGGTTGCCGCGGTCGCCTGCGATGGGCTGGGGTCGGAGCACGTTCACGGCGTGGCCATGCCATCGCGATACTCCAGCCCAGGCTCTGAGCTCGATGCCGCCCTCCTGGCCTCGAACCTGTCGATGTCGTTGACCACAGTGCCCATCGATGCCGGCCACCGTGCCTTTGAGGCCATGCTGACGGGGGCCGTCGGGGCAAACGCGAGCCTGGCCGGTTTGGGCGGTTTGACCGAAGAGAACCTCCAGTCCCGACTGCGCGGGGTCCTGCTTATGGCCCTGTCCAACGAGCACGGGTGGATGGTCCTGACCACCGGCAACAAGAGCGAGATGGCCACGGGCTACTCCACCCTTTACGGCGACTCCGCCGGGGGCTTCGCTGTCATCAAGGATGTCCCCAAGACCTTGGTCTATGAATTGTGCCGGGACCGTAACGCCCGAGAGGGCACCGACATCATTCCTCAGTCGGTGTTGGACAAGGCTCCTTCCGCTGAGCTGAGACCCGATCAGCGAGACGACCAGACGCTTCCCCCTTATGAGGTTCTCGATCCTGTCCTGTCGGCCTACGTCGAAGGCGACATGACCGAGGCGGCCTTGGTGGAGTTGGGCTTCTCGCCTCCCCTGGTGGCCCAGGTGGCCGGTCTGGTCGACGGGGCCGAGTACAAAAGACGCCAGAACCCCCCCGGAGTTCGCGTGAGCACCAAGGCCTTCGGCAAGGACCGTCGCATGCCCATAACCAATCGCTACCGGACCTATGAGGGCCGGCCATCGCATTCTCCAACGCCAACTGACCCCCCGCCACGATCGGATTCGCAAGATGGGAGCCCCATCCCCTGAGCGTCCTTTCCCATTCCGACACCGGCCCGGCCAGGCCCAACGGTCGCGCCGGGTTGGTGGTCCGGTCCCATCTGTCTGTCGCCGCTGCCGCGATCTGCTTCGGTTCCACTTTCATCGTGGTGCAGGGGGCACTGGCTCACGCCGGCGCCTTCCCCTTTCTCGGCGCGCGCTTTGTCGTGGCCACGATGCTGTTGCTCGTCTTTGTCCGCAACCGTCCCCTGAACCGGCCCACCGTGGTGGCCGGGGTGTACTGCGGAATCAGCCTTCTGGCCGGTTACATATTCCAAACCGTGGGCCTGGAATACACCACGACCACCATTTCGGCTTTTGTCACCTATCTCCTTGTGGTCATTGTCCCCGTGCTCTCGGCCTTGGTGCTCCGGAGGCGACCCACCCTGGCCGTGGGGATCGGCGCCGCCCTGGCTGCCATTGGCTTGTTCGTCATGGTTGGAAACGGCTTTTCCCTGGACCGGGGGGTACTGCTGACCCTGGGATCGGCGCTGGCCTTCGCCGTCAACATCATCATGGTGGCGGCGTGGGTAAACAAGGTCGATGTGGTCTGGCTGACCACAATCCAACTGGCCGTGGTCGGCTTCGGGTGCCTCATTCCCGGCTTCTTCACCGGTGGCTACCGCTTCGGCTGGAACGCCTGGGGGGCGGTTGTCTTCACCGCCGTGGCGGCATCGGCCCTGGCTTTCAGCCTTCAGCTATGGGGTCAGCGACGGGTGGGACCGAGCCGAACCTCGATCCTGCTAATGCTCGAACCAATCACGGCCGCCCTGATCGCCCGGTTCGAGGGGGAACGGCTGGGGGTGGCCGGGGCGGTGGGAGCGGCGGTCATCCTGGTGGGGATTCTAATAGCCGAGGTGCCCTGGCCCCGCCGGACATGACATCTCGGCTGGGTTCTTGACCGATCGGTCAATGCGGGCGATGCTGGGGGCATGGCCGATCCGAGAAAGCCCCGAGTCCCGTTCGCTCCCTGGGATCGGCGCGAGCTGCCTGGCGCCTTCAACGTGGAGGAGACTGCTCGGCGCGTCGGCAATTACAAATGGATCGAGATGCGTCTGTTCGAGGCCCTGGGCGGCTGGGTGGCCACCGTGCCCGAGCTCGACGTCAAGATGCGCCTGGGCACCCACTGCTACCAGCACGCCTGGCACGCCGACTTGTGGAACAAGCGCCTGCCCGAACTGCGAGAGATGAACCCCGACCGGCTGACCGTCCCAGCCAACCCCGAGATCGAGGCTTTCATGGGGGCGGTGACCTCGCCCGAGGAGCCGGACCGGACCATCGAGAAGCTGGTCGGGGTCTACCGCGTCCTCATCCCTCACAAGATTTCGGCCTACACCTACCACCTCAACAACACCTCCCGCATCACTGACGCACCGACCATCCGATCACTGAAGTTCGCCCTGGCCGATGAGTTCGAGGACTGGCGCGATGGCGAGATGATGCTTCAGTCCCTGATCGAAACCGACGAAGAGGTTCAAAGGGCGTCCGAGCATCAGTGCCGATTGGAGAAGCTGATGTTGGCGGCCGGAGGGATAGTGGGGCCCGGAAGCATCGGTGATTCCTATGCACCAGCGGAGGAGATCGGCGCATGAGGCGACATATGAAGGCCACGGATCTGGCCCGTGATGGCCGGTTCAATCGAGTTCGTACCGAGGAGCGCTTCGGTGATCCCCGCAATGCGATGAGTCCCACCGGGAGGCGGTTCGGATCGGGGAAGGGCTTTGTCCCCGAGTCCGCCGGCGCCCCCGACGCAGCCCGATCCCTGATGCACGGGATATTTGTGGGCGAGATTCAGGCCCTGGAAGGCGCAGGCCGAACGTGCTGGGACTTCGACGAAGGGGCGGGGGTCGAGGAGGTCCCCTTCCAGCTCAAGCTCGACATGGCCCGGCAGTGCTGGGATGAGGCCCGCCACTGCGAGATATCCATCAAGTTGGCCGAATGGATGGGCACCGGGATCGGTGAGTACGCCGAGAACGTATTTTTGTTCGAGGCGGCGTGCAACCCCGATCCTGTACTTCGCCTTACCGGGGTGAACCGTGCCCTGGAAGGCCTGGCCATCGACGTGTTCAACACCATGCGGGAATTCGGCTCTGCCTCGGGTGACCCAGTGCTCGAGTTCTGCGAGGATTGGATGCTGGCTGACGAGGTCACCCACGTGAAGATGGGCTCGGATTGGCTCCGACGCCTCACCCAAACAGACCCGCAACGCCGGGCCCGGGCACTCGAGTTCCAGGCCGTGGTGGACAAGCTGTTCTCGGCCGGGGGCCTGCGCAGCGACGACAAGGAGAGCCCCATACATCTGGCCCGGCGATTTCGCGAGCTGGCTGGGTTCACGGGCGAGGAGATCGAGTCCATAGCCGAGCTCTCCAGCCAGGCCCGGGTGGAGACCGATGCGGCCTTTGCCCGCCGGGCCCAGGCGGCCGGCACCAGTGCCTAACAACGTCACGGTGACACCGGAGAAGTTCCACCTGGTGTCCTTTGAGGCCGAAGCGATCGGCGACATCGCCGAACGAACGGCAGGCCTGGTCGGATTACCCGACGGGCTAGTGGTGCGGGTGCAGGTGGATGAGGCTGCCGTGCTGGGCCGGGTGAGGATCGAGGCCCTCGAGCCCGACTTGGTGGTGTCGGTGCAGGGAGGGGCGTTCGAGGACCCCCGCAAACCCCGCCAGATGTCCAAGCGGGCCGTGGCTGAGGTGCTCGGCCGGATATTGCACCGTGCCAAAGACCGCCTGGACCCGGCCTTCGGAGCAGCGCCGCCAGACGATGAACTCACCCTGGCCCAGTTCGTGGCCTGGGAGGCCTACTGCGCCGGACGATCGGAGCGATTGGGGATTCCGGTCAACAAGGCCCGCTGGCACTACCACTTCCGCAACCGTCACGGATTCAATGATGTCTCCGATGCTGCCTTTGAGCGGTTGTGGGCGGCCAATGCGCTCACTTGGCCCGATCTGGACGCGGTCTGCGCCGAGACCGAGGCGCTGCGCCAACCAGCCTGATCAGAAGTTTGGCCGGGGGACCTGCATCCCGTCCCGGTCATCATGGCATCCCGTTCCGGTCGTCATGGCTCGGGCCGATCTCACTTGAGGTCGTGGGCCGACAGGCCCTCCAGGAGGTCGATCTGGGGCGGATGGACGAGCAGCCCCCGGCACGAGTCGGCCATCTCGACCATTTGGGGGGAATCAAAATGGTCTCTTTGGGCCTGGGGTGACTCCCACTTCTCGATGATCAAGAAGCGACCGGGTTGGGTCTGGGAATGGCACAGGTCGATATTGCGACACCCTGGGGACTGGCGTGACACCACCACGTATTTGGCCAATACGCCGAGCAGTTGATCGAGGCCGGGTTCCGAGGCGTCCAGGCGAATGGTGACCACGGTGAGATCGATGTCCTCGCCTGGCATCGGACCAGGTTAGTTCCCCCGTCCGGGGGAGGCCCCCTCGATCCGCCGGAGCGAGCGACGGCTTAGGGGAACCGGTGCCCCTGTGGACCCTGACCGACCTGATGGTCTTGACGCCACCGGTACCATGGAGACAGGTCCGGGGTGACTTCCCCGCCAAGCTGGCGCACCGTGCCGAGGGAGCGTACCTGCTGCCCCAATGATCGACGGGCGAGCGAGTTCCCAACATCATCACCATGAAACAACTAGCGCGAAGGGTAAGTGGAGTTGGCCAAGGAGCGAGTTGAAAGGGACGAGGAAGACCTCGTCCGGCTGTACCTGACAGACATAGGCCAGTACCCGCTGCTGACCAAGGACGACGAGGTGCGCCTGGCCCAGACCATAGAGAACGGCATCTCCGCCCACGGTGAACTGGAGGCCAAGGTCAAAGAGCTGACCCCGGCCCGCAAGCGCGAGCTGCGTCGCCTGGCCCGTTCGGGCGAGAATGCCCAGCAGACCTTCGTCCAATCCAACCTCCGCTTGGTGGTATCGATAGCCAAGAAGTACCAGGCTTCGGGGCTGCCCCTCCTGGACCTCATCCAGGAGGGCAACCTGGGCCTCATGCACGCTGTCGAGAAGTTTGACTGGCGCAAGGGTTTCAAGTTCTCCACCTATGCCACCTGGTGGATCCGTCAGGCCATAACCCGGGGCATCGCCAATACAGGACGGACGATCCGATTGCCTGTGCATGCGGGCGACACGCTGGCCCGGGTGCAGAAGGCCCAGGCTCGCCTGGAGCTGAAGTTGGGTCGCCCGGCCACCTTGATCGAACTGGGGATCGAAGTCGAGATGCCCGAGGACAAGTTGATCGAGGCCCTTCGCTTCCGGGCCGAGCCCCTGTCTCTGTCCGAGCCACTGCGGGAGGACGGCGACGCCGAACTCGGCGATGTGGTCGAGGATCGCTCGGCCGAGTCCCCCTTCGAGATGGCGGCGACGTCGTTACTGCCGGTGGAGATCTCGCGCCTGCTCTCCCCCCTCGACGAGCGAGAGCGGGAAATACTGCGGTTGCGCTTCGGGCTGGACCGGGGAGAGCCCCGGACCCTCGAAGAGGTGGGCGAGCACTTCAACCTGACCCGGGAACGGATCCGCCAGATCGAGGCCCGAGCCATGTCTAAGCTGCGCCATCCATCCAGCGACACCGGAGCTCGTGACCTGCTGACCGTGTAAGGCGGAGGTGGACGGGAATCGAACCCGCCGGACGGGGGTCGCCCGTCCCACCCGCTTTGAAGGCGGGGGAGCCCACCAGGTACTCGAACACCTCCGAGCACAGGCTAGTTTGTCCATATGAAGAAGCTGTTGCTACTCGCCATCCTGATCGCACTCGGAGCCGTGGCGGCCAAGAAGCTGCGCGAGGACTGAGCACGTAGGCCGGGTGGGTGCTGGGTAACCCGGCGGTCCACCGGTCATTACCGGCGGTCACCAGCGGGCGGAAGACCTCAGCGGGCGGCGAGCTGTGCCCGGCGTCCCACTTCCAGCCTCCAGCCCACCATCACCGCAGCGCCCGCCCCGGCCAAGCCGATCCCCGCCCACGCCGCGGCCCGAGCGGGATTGGCCACGGCTCGACGGGACCGATCGAGCTTCACCCTCCGCTCGAACTGGCGCACCTCCCAGCCTCGGTCCCGGGCGGCATTGGCCAAGAGCCGATCGGGATTGACGGCCACGGCGTGGCCAACGACCTCCAGCATGGGCAGGTCGGTGTAGGAGTCCGAGTAGGCGAAGGAGCCTTCGAGGTCGATGTCCTCCAAGGCCGCTAATTCCTTGATGGCTTCGGCTTTGAACGGACCGTAGGCGTAGAAGTCCATCTCCCCGGTGTAGCGACCGTGGCCGTCGATGCGGGGTCGGCTGGCTATGGCGCCGTCCGCCCCCAGGTGGCGGGCCAGAGGTGCCACGATCTCATCGGGCGAGGCGGAGACTATGTAAACCAGGCGTCCCATCTGGCGGTGGGCCTCGATGAGGTCAAGGGCCTCGCCATAGATGATGGGCTCGACTATCTCCTCCAGGGTCTCGGCCACGATTGCCCTGATCCTGGCCTGGTCCCAGCCCTTGGTCAGTGCCAGCACCGACTCGCGGATGCGAGCCAGCTTCTCCTCGCTGGCGCCCAAGTGCATGTACACCAGTTGCCCGTACACGCTGCGCAATACGGTCCGGCGCGATATCAGGCCCTCGCGGTAGAAGGGTCGTCCGAAGGCCACCATTGAGGCCGTGGCTATGACGGTCTTGTCCAGGTCGAAAAAGGCGGCTTCCACCCCCACGATGATACGCGGGTGGCGCCGCCGGACAGGTGAACCCAAGTTGGCCGACTCTCAGGCAGGTCCCCCGACCGGAGATGGCGAATTACCTCCCCCAGAAGCGACGCGAAGGTTTATAACGTTCAATCTTCATATTTCTCGCGAAATGTGCTAAGGTTCAAACTCGAATTCCTCGATAGGCACAAATTGGATCGGGTAGGACACTTCCCCCGAAAATTTCTGTGAGCTAGCTTGGAAGCGGCAAGGGCAGGCGAAGCGGTACCCCCGTAAACGGGTCAACCAACACAACCCAATAAAGCACGAGACCCTGGCGGGCGTGTTACAGGAGGAACGGAACAAGCCATGAGTTCAACCAGGCTCAGAAAACCGCACGTCCGCAAGCTCGGGGGATTGGTCACCGCACTAATTGCCTCGGGCACCCTGCTGGGAGCAACCGCTTTGGCATTTGCCCCTCTCGCCAGCGCCGCCACCCCGGCGCCGGGGTCCTTTGCCGGGAGTTCGCAGGGTCAGTCGTTCTACCTCGCCATCGCCGGCCAGCAACTGGCCGCCGGTGAGAGCTTGGCCAAGGTGGATTCCACCCCCAGCGCCTCGGCCGAGGGCACCGGGGCGATCCTGGCCACCCAGAAGTTCGGTGATCAGACGGCGTCTGTGCCCGGCCCGGCCGATGGATCCCAGGTCCTGGCCGATTCCTGCGCCACTCCTGTCCTGCCCGCCCCGCTCAACATCATCCAGCTCAACCTGGCCTGCGGTGGCGCCAGCGCCAGCGTGGTCAAGGGACTGCCGGCCGCCGCCTCGGACGGTTACGTGTCGGACAACTCGACGATCAACCTCGACACCTTGCTGGCCAACATCCCCGGTGTAGGCCCGGCCGTGGGCTCCACGCTCACCCAGCTGGGTACGGCGCTGGCCCCCGTGCTCAACGCCCTACCCGGCGGCTTGGGCAACACGGTCAAGACCCTGCTCAACAACCTGCCCATTACCACCACGGTCGGCCTCGACATCGGCAAGTCGACCTCGTCCGAGGTGACCACGGCCACCACGTTGACATCCACAGCCACCACGACCGGCGTTGAGATCCGGATCCTGCCCATCGCCGGCACGACCCTGGCCACCATCACGGTGGCTCCTGCCACCGCCACGGCCAGCGTGGACCGGGCTACGGGCAAGGCCACGGGCAGCACCACCGCCGCCATCGTGACCATCTCGATCCCCACCCTGGGCATCAACCAGACCATCAGCACGCCAAGCGCTCCCCCAATCAACATCCCGGGGCTGCTTAGCGTGAGCCTGGAGAACTCCAGCGTCACCACCAACTCCGACAACTCGGTTACGGCCACGGCCGGCGCCGTTGACGTCGAGCTGCTGCCCGGCGTGGCCGGCGGCATCCCCGGTACGACTCCTGGCGGCATCTCCAATACCTCGGCCCTGTTGTCCCTCAAGCTGGCCGAGGTCACCGCCACCGCTGGCGCAGCGGCGCCTGCGACGCCAACTATCAAGCCAGGCGGGTCGGGGACCAACACACCGCCGGCCCTCAACACGACCCCGGCTGCGTCCACCCTTCCCTTCACCGGGGAGCAGCCGTGGATCCCGTTGGCCGGAGCCGGCCTGCTCGGAATGTCTGCCCTGGCCCTGGCGGTACGCCGCTTCGGTGTTAAGCCATGGAGAAGCTGACCAGGTACCTGCGCCAGCACCGCTGGGCCCGTGGAGGGTTGACGGGCATGTCGGGCCTGTGTCTATTGGCTGCAATAGGTCTTCTCGGGTACCCCTTCTTCACCGGGCTGTACAACAGCTCGGCGCAGAAGGGCCTGGCCCAGCAGCTCGACAGCCAGGCCACCCGGCAGGCCTATCTTCACCACAGCATCCCGGTGGGACACAGCCTGACCCGCATCAAGATCCCCAAGATCGGGGTGAACGTGGTCGTCGTGGAGGGAACCACCGAGTCGGCTCTACAGGCTGGTGCAGGTCATTATCCCAACACGCCGTTGCCGTGCACCGTGGGCGACGTGGCCATCGCCGGTCACCGGACCACCTACGGCAAGCCGTTCGCCAACATCGACAAGCTCGGACCCGGTGACGTGATCGAACTCGACACCCCGATTGGCTCGTGCACCTACAGCGTCAGCCAGCCCCCGTTCGTGGTGCTACCCAACGACACCGCGGTGGTGGCCAACACCCCTGGGGTGGCCACGCTGACTCTCACTTCGTGCACACCCAAGGGGTCAGCCTCTCATCGCATAGTCGTCAAAGCCGTCATGAACGGCTTCCCGACTGGGGCGTGATCTGTTGAACCGTGATCGTGGCGACCGGGCCGGGGGAGGCAACTCCCCCCGCCCCGGACGGCTGATCCGTTCCTCGCGCGGGTCGAGTCTGCCGGGCCTCGTGGCCGGCCAACCGGCGAGGCTCACGCTGGGTGCGCTCAGGCGTAGGGCCGCTCCGGTCATGGTTTCGCTGTTGTGCGGGGCGGGCCTGGCCGTCGCAGGTGTTTTCAGCGTGGTGTCGGTCATGCAGGCCGGACCGGCCCTGGCCGGTCCTTGTTCGCCCAACCTGGCCATCAACCCAGTCCCGGGTTCCCCCCCCAGCGCCGCCCCGGTCATCAGCGGGACGGCCTCGCCCAGCTGCGCCGATGGTTCCTATCAGTTGTCCGGCCCCGTCCAGCTGTCGATCAGCGCTGGCGCCGACCCGGGATCCTCGACCGTTCCCAAGGCCGACCTTGGCTTTTCAGCCCCGGTATCGGCCCAGGGGACCTGGTCGAGCCCTCTTCCCGCTGCACTGGCCTACAACGGCTCCTACCAGGTGACCGCCACGGTCAATGCCTCGGGCGTGGCCGGTCCGGAGTCCAACACGGCTTCGGCCAATTTCTCCCTGGCCGTGCCCCCGGCGACGCCTACCGGCGTGGGGGTCACTCCCATCGCGGGCGGCGGGTACCACGTGGCATGGTCGCCCAATCCCGAGCCGGACCTGACCGATTACGTGGTCCAGCGCAGCACCGACACCGGTGCGGCCGTGTACTACAAGGTCATCGCCTGTGGCGCCCGCGGCTCGTGTGCCACCACATTCTCCGACACCGGGGCATCGCCGGCCACCACCTACACTTACCGGGTGTCGGCCGTGCGCTACGGCAAGACCCAGGCTCCCGGCGACCTGGTCGAGTCGGCCTTCTCCCCGGCCGTGAGCACGGCGAGCCCCTCCAACACCGGTGCGGGCAGCACGCCCGGCCCGGGAGGTGCGCCGGGGGGGTCCCCGGGTAGCGGCGCCACTCCCGGGGCCTTCACCGGGCCGCCCCGGTACGTCTCGGCAGGCTCCGGCTTCTCCATCGATCCCAACAGCCACCCATTGTCGGGGGCGCCCGGTATTGGGTCCCTCCCCGACCCCAGCGTCACTCCACCGAGTTCGGGTGAGACAGGAGCCCCGACCGCAGGGGGCTTCAGCCCCTACCTTCCCTATTCCCGCAGCACCGGAGTCGGTCCCGGCGGCCTGGTGGCCGAGAGCGGACCCAACCTGGCCCAGGCCCGCTCGGTCAAGGTGCACCAGCTCTCGTCTATCGCCCTGGCCCTGATCCTGGTGGCTGTGGCCGGTGAGATGTTGGGCCTACGACGCCGTATGCTGGAAGGCATCCCCATCCAGGCTATAAGAGCCCGATCCCGGGCCGTGAGGCGCTCCAGGGGCTGAACCAACCCCAAACTCGGTCACCGTCTTGACGTGGGTCAAGGAATTCCCTGTTCCTTCCGAAGTATGTTGTTGAGAGCGTTTGGGTAGAAATACCCCAACAGGGAAACCAAGGAGTCGGCGGTGAGGTTCGGTCAGATTCACTACAGCGCAAGCGTAACCAGGGCGTCGCTGTCAAGCGGGACCGGCAGGCCCTGAGATGACCTCGGTTCGTGCTCTCGCCCAGGCCCAGGTGGTCATGGAGATACCGGCCCGCCCCGAGTACGTGTCCCTGGTGCGCCTGTTAGTGGGATCGCTGGCCGTTACCAGGTGCGGGCTGGATGAGGGGCGTATCGCCGACCTTCGCGTGGCCGTGTCCGAGGCCTGCACCAACGCCATCGAGTCCTACCGTCGGGCCGCCACCGACTCCGACA
>JBOGIG010000075.1:0-21695 GCA_050742455.1 Acidimicrobiales bacterium | reverse complement strand
CCTGCTCAAGGCCGTGGCCGCGGTGGCGGCCCTCAGCGTGGGAGGCCCGAGCCAGGCCGACTCAGGGTTGGATGCCGATCGCAGCACTGCCGCCAGCGACGTGCTCGACGAACTGACCGCTTAAGGGTGGCCCAGAGGAAAAAGTTCCGGGAAAACCGGGATTCTTCGTCATAGGATGGAGCAATGGCTCACACAATCGCTGACACGGATAGAACCACCTTTACCAGCATGGACTCCTCGACCCAGGAGCAGTGGCAACACATCGGGGCACAAACGATTCAAAACCAACCCCGGGTGGCCGAACGGATACTGGCCATGTTGAAATCATTGGGAGAGGTCACTGACGGCTTCGCGGTCGACCAGCTGACCCACAGCCTCCAGACTGCCACCCGAGCCGAGGAGGCCGGGGCCGATGACGAGTTCATCGTGGCCTGCCTTTGCCACGACATCGGCAAGGCCGTATCCGTGCCCAACCATCCCCGCATCGCCGCTGAGATACTCAAGCCCTACATACGAGATGAGCTGTACCACGTCATCTTGACCCACCAGGACTTTCAGGGTCGGCACTACTACGCGCACTTCGGGGGCGACACCAACGCCCGCGACAAATACCAAGGGACGCCGTGGTACCCACTCGGCGAACGATTCGCCGACGAATGGGACCAGACCAGCTTCGACCCTGACTACCCGACACAGCCGTTGGAACATTTTGTCCCCATGGTGCGTAAGGTCTTCTCGGTGGCCCACTCCATGTAGCAACCACGAGGAGCTGTCGAGCCACGGCGCCCGGGGCGTCAGGAGTGAGGGCCGGCGGCGATCCGAGCCTGGTCGAAGAGGATCTGCAATTGGGCGTGAAGCTCATCGGAAAAAGCCCGTAGGCTGGCTCGCCCCACCCGGCCATTGCCCCGGGAAGGGGGGAAGGACAATGGGGCGCCCACTACCATTTGGACCCGGGCCGGGCGAGGAAACTTGGACCCCTTGGGCATGGCTGCCTCGGACCCTCCAATGCCCACCGGGATGACCGGCACCCCAAGCTTGGCAGCCAGATAGGCTGCTCCTTCGAACAACTCGACCACCAACGGCCCCGACTGCCTCGTGCCCTCGGGGAAGATCACCAAGGGCTCACCGTTGGACAAGATCTCCGAACAGCGCCGCATGGCCTCCCGGTCAGGGGCGCCCCGGTGTACGGGAAAGGCCCCCAAGGTGGTGAAGAATCGGCCCAGAGTGGGGTACTTCCACACCGAGTCCTTGCCCATGTAGCGCAATCGACTGCGGCTCAGCCCCGCAACCAGGGCGAAGTCAATGTTGGATCGATGCACCGGAGCAACGATGTAGGCACCATGGGCCGGGATGTTTTCCCCGCCAGACACCCTGGAGCGCCAATAAAGTCGACAGAACCCTACGACCAGTGTCCGGATGACCCTGTAGAGCCTGAGTTCGGCCCGCGTCGGGAGGCCCTCGGCCGGATGCGGGCCCGACGCCCCGGTGCTCACAGGCGAGGGCTTGCTCAAAGGTGACGGATCACTTCGTCGACCACCTGGCTGGTACTCATCGACGTGGTGTCTATCACCAAAGAGTCAATGGCCACGGCCAACGGCGAATGAGCCCGTTCGGAGTCCAGTTGGTCACGCCGGGCCAGGTCCTGTGCCACCTGATCATCTGGACCATTCAGAAGTGCTCGACCCTGCTGAGCCAGGCGCCGGCGGGCCCGCTCCAGCTCGGTGGCCGTCAGGTACACCTTGAGGTCGGCTTGAGGAAACACCACGGTGGCGATGTCACGCCCCTCGATGACACCACCGCCGTGCTCCAGAGCCCACCGCCGCTGACGTGCCACCATGTCGGCCCGTACTTCGGCCACGGCCGCCACCACTGAAACGGCCCGGTCGACTTCGGGCGTCCTTATAGCCTCGGTCACATCCTGGCCGTCGACCCTAACCTCCTCACTCATCGAGATATCCAGTCCCCGAGCCAGCCTGGACACCGATTCCCCATCATGGAGGTCCACACCCCGGGCCAGAACAGTCCAGGCCACCGAGCGGTACATGGCTCCCGTATCAAGACGGCTCAGCCCCAGGCGCTCGGCCAGTAGGCAGGCAACGGTGGACTTGCCAGAACCGGCCGGGCCATCTATGGCGATGATCGTCACGACTGGGACAGCCTGGCCCGGTGGCGGTCGAAGCCCGGATAGCTGGTGGCCACGGCCTCCCAGCCCAAGATCACGCTCGGACCGGCTGCCGCCAGCGCGGCCACGGCACCGGCCATGGCCAGGCGGTGGTCCCCGTTTGATTCCACCCGGCCTCCGGCCAGCGGGGCGCCACCCGAACCGGACACCACGAACCCATCCCCAGCCACCTCGGCTCGGGCCCCGAGAGCGCCCAGGACGGCCACCGTGCCCGATACCCGATCGCTTTCCTTGACCCGAAGCTCGCCCAAGCCGGAGAAGACCGAATCCCCCCGAGCCACGGCAGCGGCCACGGCAAGTATGGGAACCTCGTCCACCAGGTCGGCCACTTCTCCCGCCTCGATGTCGGTGGCCCGCAGGGCCGAGTGGCCGGCAGAGATGTCGACCGTCCCGTCGCCATGGTGACATAAGTCCAGGTCGGCCCCCATCCTCTCCAACACGGCGACAAAGCCGACCCGACCTGGCCCCCAATAGACCCGCTCCACCTTGATGCGGCTTCCCGGAACGATGCAGGCGGCGACGATCCAGAAGGCTGCCTGGGAGGGGTCTCCCGGGATGTCGAGATCGAGGGGCGACAGTTCCGATGCCCTGATGCGCACAGCCCGGGCCCCCTTCACCCCGACCGAGACGTCGAGATCAGCCCCGGCCAGGCTGAGCAGGTCCTCGGTGTGGGTCCTGGTCAGAATCGGCTCGCGAACGATGGTGTCCCCCTCGGCTCCCAACCCGGCCAGCAGGACGGCCGACTTGACCTGGGCCGAAGCCACGGGAGGCGTGTAGTCGATGCCGGTCAGGTGTCCTCCCCTGACCGACAGGGGAGCCAACCGGGCGTTGTCGCGGCCATCCACTCCGGCCCCCATGAGGCGAAGGGGCTCGACGACCCGGTCCATCGGGCGGGAGCGGACCGATTCGTCACCGGTCAGCACGCTAAGCCAGTCGAAGCCGGCGGCGAAGCCGGCCATGAGTCGGATCCCCGTTCCTGAATTGCCCAGGTCGATGACGTCACCAGGCTCGTGCAGACGCTCCAACCCCCCCTCGATGCTGGCGTCCCACCCCATCTCCGGGTCGATGTTCCCGCCGGTCTCGATGTCGCGCCTCCCACCCAGGCCGGTGATGGGCAACCCCGCGGCGCTCACCCTGTCTACGGAGCGACTGATCTCGGCCCCCATGGCCGCAAGGCCCAGGGCAGTTCTCGTCACATCCATGCCGTTCGACAGGCCCCTGAGCGTGGATCGGCCTTGACTACGTGATGCCAGCAACAAAGCCCGATGCGAAATCGACTTGTCCCCTGGCACCCGGATGGTCCCGTTCAACGGACTCCCGGGATCAACCATCAACTCATGGCTGCCGGTCAACTCGTGACTGCCGGGCAACTCCTGGTCGCCGGGCACCTCTTGGTCGCCGGGCAATTCGTGACTGGGGCGGCGGCCGCCGTTCCGGCTCAAGCGATCGCCACCATGGACGGTCGCAGTCCCCTGGCCACCAGGGCTTCCCGCAGGGGATCGTAGGCCCGGGCGCCGATGACCAGGACGAGCACTCCTCGTTCGCCTTCGGCCGAGTGGGCGATTTCCATATCCTCGATGTTGACACCCATCTGTCCGGCCAAGGTCGACACCTCGGCCACCATGCCAGGACGGTCGGGCACCGGAATGCGAACCTCGACCAGGTCGGTCGGCCGGGCCCAGCGGGCGGGCAGGTTCATCCGCGCACCCCTGGCCCTTTCAAGCACCGCCATCAAGGCCGCCCGGTCCCCCGTGGCGATCACGTTGCGTACTTCGGTCAGGGACTGAACCAGGCGATCCAGGCCCCCCAAGATGGCCACGGAATTGGCCATGCAGATGTCGGGCCAGATGCCCGGGTGTCCGGCGGCGATGCGAGTCATATCGCGAAATCCGCCGGCGGCGAGGCGCAAGAGAGCTGCGTGCTCCTCGGCGCCGTCAGCGGCCAGGGCCATCAGAGTGGCTGCCGTCAGATGGGGGACATGAGACACCACTGCCACCAGATCGTCGTGGTGTCGGGGGTCCAGGGCAACTACCTCCGCGCCCAGGGAGGACACCACCGACCGGGCCCGGGCGTAGGCCCGAACATCGGTGGAATCGGTCGGGGTCAGTACCCAGGTTGCGCCGTTGAATAGATCGGCCACCGCGCCGGCCACCCCTTCCTGTTCCGATCCGGCCATGGGATGGCCACCGACAAACCGCCCGTGGCCGATGCTGTCGACTATTGACGCCTTGATGCCTCCCACGTCGGTGACGACGACCTCATCGGGACACGAAGAGACGGCCAGCGCCTGACGAGCCGCGTTCACCACTCCCGACACAGGGGTGGCCACAAAGACGATCTCGGCCCCCTCGTCGTGGCCGGCGACGTCGATGGCGCCAAGCTCCAGCGCCTGGGCCAGGCGGACGGGATCGGTGTCGTGGCCCGCCACGCGCCAGCCCTGAGCCTTGAGGGCCATCCCGATGGAAGAACCGATCAATCCTGTACCCACGACACTCGCCCTGGGAGGGCCGCCGGGGACCGCCAGGCCAGTCTGATTGGGATCGAGGGAGTTACTCGGGGAGATCATCACGAAGGCTGCGTGCCCCTTCCAGGTACACGTGATGGAGCTGTTCGCGTCCCCTGGTCGTGTTCACGTGCATCATCACCCTCACGCAGCGAGGGGTCGACCCCACCACGGGTATCTCCCGGGCGCAAATGAGTGGGACGTCGCCCAGCCCCAACGCTCGGGCCGCGGCGGCGGGAAACATCGACACGATGTCGTCGGTGGCGGTGAAGAGCATGGAGATCAGGTCGTCGTGGTGAAGCCCGTTACGACTGATCATGGCCTTGATCAGGGCCTGGACCCGAGTGGTGATCTGCTCGGGGGTGTCGGCGTCGAGCGTGGTCGCCCCTCGGATCGCCCTGACTGCGGACTGACCGTCGGACACAGATGGCTGGTCGCTTCGCATTGAGGGCGAAGCCTATCGAGCCGGGCCGGCGCCAACCGAAAGGGCCCTGACCTCACCTTGGGTCAACACCCGATACTGTCCCGGAGCCAGGGTTCGGTCGGTCAGGGTCCCGATCCGGGTCCGGACCAGACGCACGACGGGGTGACCCACCGCCTCGCACATCCTTCTCACTTGGCGGTTGCGGCCCTCATGAATCACGAGCCTGATGGTGTCGGGCGCCACCAAGGCCACCTGAGCCGGAGCGCTGCGACCGTCTGCCAGATCAACACCCTCCCTCAGGGCTCGAATGGCCACGGGCCGGGGATGGCCGTTCACCTGGGCCAGGTACTCCTTGGCCACCCCACGGGAGGGATGGGTCAGGTGATGAGCCAGTTGGCCGTCGTTCGTCATCAAGAGCAGTCCCTCGGTATCGACATCGAGGCGGCCCACAGAAAAGACCCTCGGCTCCGGGGGAACCAGGGAGACAACGGTGGGTCGTCCCTGGGGGTCATCGCTGGTGGCCACGACACCGCGAGGCTTGTTGAGCAGGTAGTAGACCAGATCTGGCTTCACCCCCACCGGCGCCCCGTCCAGTTCCACCACGTCCCGGTCCAGATCGACCCGGCGGCCCAATCGGGCCACCGACCCGTTGACCGTGACGCGGCCCGCCCCGATCATCTCCTCGCACACTCGACGGCTGGCGATGCCGACTCGGGCCAGCACCTTTTGGAGGCGCTCGCCCTCCGGTAAGTCGGTCACGCCTCCATGGGGGACAGGCCGGTCTCCAGCGCCTCGACCATCTCGGCCCCGGGAACGAAGTCCCCCAGCTCGGGGAGCTGATCCAAGCTGTCCAAACCGAGATGCTCCAGGAAGCCCGGCGTGGTCCCGTACAGGCCGGCCTGGCCCGGTCCGGGGTCCTGGCCGATGCGGGCCAGGAGGCCTCGTTGCTCGAGCATCCGCATGACGCCGTCGGAGTTGACGCCGCGGATGGCATTGACCTGGGCCCTCGACACTGGCTGCTTGTAGGCCACGATGGCCAGGGTCTCGGTAGCCGCACCCGACATCCGGGCCGACTGTCCGTCGAGGATGAACCGCTCCACGAAGCAGGACAGGTCCGGATGGCTCTGGAAGCGGTAACCCCCGGCGATACGGGCCAGCACGAAGCCCCGTTGGTCGCCTTCGTAGGCGGCGGCCAATTCCGCGCAGATGACCTCTACTCGTTCGGCCGATATTTCCAGGAGCTCGGCCAACATATGGGGAGGGACCGGCTCTGTCGTCACCATGAGCACCGCCTCGATGGCCCTAGCCTCGTCGGACGGGCCCAGGGGCGGCTCGGATGGGGCTCGGGCCTCGTCGGACGGGCCCAGGGGCGGCTCGGATTGGCCCATATCTTCGTTCACCCCTGGTACTCGCCGATGAGGGCAACTGCCGCACGGCCCATGCCGGGATCCCGGTTCTGGCGCAATCCCGGCGGGCCGGGCTCATCCGGATCGTCGAGTCCGGTCCAGGTTACTTGCAGCGTGTGGAACCATCCGGTTTGATCCAGATCGACCATACCCTGCTTGTACATCTCCAGGAGGGCCAGGAAGGCCACAATGATCTCGATCCGCTCGGTCATCCCGTCGGTCAGGGTGGAGAAGTCCGTCGATCCCAACCGGCTCAGGCGCCGGGCCAGATGGGTCGCCGTCTCGCCCACGCTGAGCGTGATCGGGGCCACGTGGGACAGGTCCACGCGCACCACGGGCTTGGCCGACAGAGCAACCAGGGCGGCTCGTCTCAATCGCTCGGGAGAAATCCCCTCCATGATGTCGGGCATCAAGCGGTCAAAGGAACAGTCCGGACCCGATCGACGCGGAACACTGCACTGGGCATGATTGGCCAAACCCACCAGGGCCAGGGCGGCGTCCTTGAATGTCTTGCATTCGAGAAGGCGGGCCAAGAGCAGGTCCCGCTGTTCCCACAGAGCGACCTCTTCGTCCAGTTCGACGTCGTCGCGTCCGGGCAGGAGCCGGCGGCACTTGAGCTCGATCAGGGTGGAGGCGATCAGGGCGAACTCCGTGGCCACTTCCAAGTCGAGCCCGACCATGCGGTCCAACTCCACCAGGAAGGCGTCGACGATGTCGGCCAGGTTCACTTCGTACAAATCCACCTGCTGTGATGCGATCAGGTGCAAAAGGAGGTCGAACGGCCCTTCGAAAACAGCGGTGCTCACCTCATAGGGCATCGCTTCGACACTACCCAATGGGGCCTGAGCCTTCGCGCATCCCGGCCAAGTTGGCCTACCATCAGGCATGGCTCGGGTTTTTTCAGGGGTGCAACCCTCAGGGGAGATGCACATTGGCAACTACTTGGGAGCATTTCGCCAATGGGTCGAGCTGCAGGATCATTTCGACTCGTTGTTCTGCCTGGTTGATCTCCACGCCCTGACCCTGGAGCACGATCCGAGCATCTTGGCCCAGCGCACCATCGAGGGCGCGGCCAATCTCCTGGCCTGCGGCCTGGACCCCAAGCGCTGCTCCATCTTCGTGCAGAGCCACGTGCACCAGCATTGTGAGCTGGCCTGGCTATTGGAGTGCACGACCACCATGGGCGAATTGCGCCGCATGACCCAGTACAAGGACAAGGGCTCTGGCCAGGAATCGGTCCGGGTCGGCCTATTCACCTACCCGGTGCTCATGGCCGCCGACATCCTGCTGTACGACACCGACAAGGTGCCGGTGGGGGACGACCAGCGCCAGCACCTTGAATTGGCCCGAGACCTGGCTATTCGATTCAACCACCTCTACGGCCCCACCTTCACCGTGCCCGAGCCCATGGTCCCCAAGCTGGCGGCCCGGGTCATGGACCTGGCCGAGCCCACGGCCAAAATGTCCAAATCGTCGGGTTCGAACGCCGGGATCATCTATGTCAATGACCCGCCCGAGGTCATCGAGCGCAAGCTCCGTCGGGCCGTGACCGACACCGGTTCGGAAGTGACCTATGACCCCAGGGCCAAGCCGGGCGTGTCCAACCTGTTGGAGTTGCTCGGCGCGGCCACCGGCGCCGACCCGGTTGAGCTGGCCCCACGCTACGACCAGTACGGGCCCCTCAAGAAGGATACGGCGGACGCTCTCATCGAGATGCTGCGCCCCGTTCGGGAGAGATATGTGGACCTGATGGCCGATCCGTCCTACCTGACCGAGATGCTCCGTGACGGGGCGGAGCGAGTGACCCAAACAGCCGCCGTCAACCTCCTCGCTGCTCAACGCGCCGTCGGACTGGCGCCGCGCCAATAATCGGGGCCAATAATCGGGACCCATGTGCCAACCGGGCCGGGTGCCGACCGGGCCGGATGGGAGACGGGGCCCTGACCGCCCGACCCCGGATGCCAAGCGCGCCGCAGTGACACAGGTATGGAAGCGATTACCGGCGAACTATTCTGGGTAGCATCCCAACCGTCACGATCCGGTAGTGGGCCCGGCGCCAAACTCAAAAGGCTCGGCCCGGGACCAGTCCGCTCACAGCTTCGAACAACCCACGGACAGGAGACAACATGGGGCGACAATCCGGCCCAGAAGCCCACGACCCAGGGAAGGGTACGTCGGTGAACGCCCTGGCTCCGCCGCCAAACGGTAGCGGTCGCCTGGATCTGTCCTCCGCTGGGGTTTTGGCCTCCACCGACGTGACCACCACCCGGGAGATGTCCCGCCAGCGGCGCCTGGCCCGAGTAGCGATCTTGTTGGGCCTGGTGGCGGCGGGAATGTGGGCCAAGGTGCTGGTGACGGGGACGGGATGGGGCTGGCCGAGCCTGTCCTTCCTTTCCGGGCTCGGCAGCCTCGGTCCTGCCCTGGGACTCACCGCCATCCTGGCCGTGATCATCCTGGTGCCGATGATGGGTGCAGGTCGTTCTCCCCATGTCGAGTACCGAGCCTCGGAGATCGACATCACGCTCGACGACGTCAAGGGTGCGGGAGTGGTGGTCGAGGAAGTGGTGCGCACCCTCAACATCTTCCTGGCCCACAAGACCTTCCGGGACCGCATGGGGGGCACTCCTCGTCGGGCCGTTCTGTTCGAGGGTCCGCCCGGAACGGGCAAGACCTACATGGCCAAGGCCATGGCGGCCGAGGCCAAGGTGCCTTTCCTGTTCGTATCCTCGTCGGCTTTTCAGTCCATGTACTACGGCCAGACCAATCGCAAGATCCGCTCGTACTTCAAGGCCCTGCGCAAAGCAGCTCGACGCGAGGGGGGCGCCATAGGCTTCATCGAGGAGATCGACGCCATAGGTTCGGCCCGAAGCGGCATGGGAGGATCGGGCCGCGAGGGCATAGCCGGCGTGGTGAACGAGCTTCTCATCCAGTTCCAGAGCTTCGATACCCCCACCCGGGGCCAACGCCTCGCTGGATGGTTCATCAACCGGATAAACCGGTGGCTGCCCGACGGCCGTCAGTTGTCCAAGCCCAAGCCGGCGCCGGCCAACATCTTGGTGGTGGGAGCGACCAATCGAGCCAGTGATCTCGACCCCGCCCTGCTGCGGCCGGGCCGCTTCGACCGATCCATCTACTTTGACCTTCCCGGCAGGTCGGGGCGGCGTGAGCTGATCGACTATTACCTGGACCGCAAATCCCACCACCCCGCCCTGGACGCCGACGATCGGCGCGATGCCCTGGCCGCCATGACGTTCGGCTACTCGCCGGTCATGATCGAGCACCTCTTCGACGAGGCACTGGTGTGGGCCCTGCGCCGGGGAGCCGACAACCTGGACTGGGCCGATCTGCAACAGGCCAAGATGACCGAGGAGTTGGGTCTGGCCCAACCGGTCGAGTACGCCGAAGCGGAGAGGCGCACCATCGCCACCCACGAGGCGGGGCACGCGACCGTGGCCTACCTGGTGGGCAAGACCCGCAAACTCGAGGTGTTGTCCATCATCAAGCGCAAGGACGCCCTAGGCCTCCTGGCCCACTCCGAGACCGAAGAGCGCTTCACCCGCACCCGCAGCGAGATTCGAGCCCTGATCGAGATAGCCATGGGCGGCATGGTGGCCGAGGAGCTGGCCTTCGGTGAGGCCGGAACCGGTCCGGCAGGAGACCTGTCGGCGGCGACCCTGGCCGCGGCCCAGATGGTGGGGGCGCTCGGGATGGCGGGCTCCCTTATCTCCCTGGAGGCGGCCGGCGGTCCCCCCGGGGCCAACATTGTGGCCAAGGTGCTATCCACCGAGGATGGGCGCGACGAGGTGGAAAAGATCCTGTCGGCGGCCAAGACATCGGCCAAGGTGCTGTTGACCGACCACTGGGAGGTGGTTGAGGCCCTGCGCGATGCCCTGTTGGACCGGGATGAGCTGCTCGGTGAGGAGATCAACGACGTGGTGCGAACCACCCTGGCCCGAGGGTCCTACCAACCGAGCAAGTGAATCCAAAGGTTGAAGGCCGGGGTGAAGATCCGGTTCAATACGGCGGGGAAGACCAGCACCACGACCAAGAGTCCGACCATGGCGTACTGGCGAAAGTGCAGGTAGGAGGGCCACCAGCTCCGCGGCAACATCCGTTCGATCACGGCTGAGCCGTCCAAGGGCGGAATGGGGATCAGGTTGAACACGGCCAGCAGCACATTGGCGTAGCCAAAGAACAACAAGATCCGGTTCAACAGGTTATTGCCGAACAAGGTCACCGCCCCGGTCGGATCGATCGACCGCAGTATCACCCCGGCGATCAGGGCGAGAACGATGTTTGTGAGGGGGCCGGCCAAGCTCACCAACAGACCGTGATTGCGGGGACTGCGCAGTCTGGCCAGGTTCACGGGCACGGGCTTGGCGTAGCCGAACGCCCCGAATCCCACCAGAGTCAGGATGGCAGGCAGGATCAAGGTCCCAAATGGATCGACATGGACCAGGGGGTTGAGTGTCAGGCGTCCGGCCCGCTTGGCCGTGTCGTCGCCGAAGTAAAGCGCCACCACGCCGTGGGTGACCTCGTGCAGGATGATGGAAGGAACGATCACGGCGAACAGGATGATGTCGTTCTCGTTGATGATGTGACGGCGGATCACCAGGTAGACCAGGACGATCCCCAGCAGCACCGCCAGGCTCTGGTTGCGGCGGAGGCCCGGGCCCATCACGGCCCGACGTTCATCGCCGATTGGCGTGGTCGATGCAGAACCGGGCCGCAGGCATAGCTTCGAGACGTGGGGGCGAGATAGGCCTTCCACACTCCTCGCAGAACCCGAAGGTGCCGGCGTCCAACTTGGCAAGGGCATCGTTGACATCGGCCAAGGCATCGCGCAGTTGCACGGCCAGAGTCTCGGCTTCACCCCGCTCTGCTGTCACCTGGGAAGTGTCGGCGAAGTTCGAGTCGTAATCGAGCCCGCCCTCATTTCCGAAGCCCAGCTCAGCCAGTTTCTGGCTCAACTGGGCCTGTTCGTCCTCCAACAGGACGCGATGGTTCACAGCAGGCGAGTCGGCAACCACGACCCCAAGCTTACTGCCTGAAGCGTCGGGCGGCGCGCGGGTGGGCGGCTTGATAGGCAGAGCGAAGCCGTTCGGTAGAAACCCGGGTGTACACCTGGGTGGTCGATATCGAAGCGTGTCCCAACAGTTCCTGCACCACCCGTATGTCGGCCCCGTGATCCAGCATGTGGGTGGCGCACGAGTGGCGCAGGACGTGGGGACTCAGCTTGTCTTCCAAGCCCACCTTGACGGCATAATGACGCACCACACCCCACGCCCCCTGGCGAGTCAGCCGGGACCCCCGAGCGTTGAGGAACACCGCCTCGGCGTCTCCCCTCCTGGCCCAGGCCCTCGGAGCCAGGTCGGACCGTCCCCCCGGCCCGAGCCATTGTGCCAGCGCCAACTGGGCATGGTGGCCGAGCGGAACGAGGCGCTCCTTGGATCCCTTACCGAAGGCGCGGGCCATCCCCACGGTCAGGTCCAAGTCGGAAAGGCTCAACCCCACCAGCTCCGATATACGCACGCCGGTCCCGTACAGGACCTCCAACATGGCCCGATCCCGTCGTGCCCGAGGCTCGTCCCCCACCACGGCGTCCAAGAGGGCGACGACGTCCTGCTCGCTCAGAGCCTTGGGAAGGCCCATGGCGACCCGGGGACGTTGGACCTCGACCGTCGGATCGCATCCGGCCTGCCCCTCGTCGAGCAGGAAACGATGAAGGCCCCGCACGGCGGCCAGGTGGCGGGAAACCGTCGACGCCTGTTGACCCGCCGCCCGCAAGAAGGCCAAATAGTCGCCCACCAGGCGGTCGTCGACCTGTTCCAGATCCACTCCCCGGACGATCAGAAAGTCGACGTAGGAACGTAGGTCCCGGCGATAGGCGGACAAGGTATTGGCCGAACGCCCCTTTTCCACCTCGAGCCAGCACAAGAATTCGTCTATGGAGTGCTGCACGCCAGAGCCGCCTGGGCATCAGCCGCCTGACACCCCAGTGCCGCAGCCACGGCCGGGTTGACCACCTGGCCCCCGGCGGTGGTAAGCCCAAAAGCCAGTTCGGGAGCCTGGGCCAAGGCGCCGGCCACACCAACGGCGGCCAGGGTGGCCACATAGCCGAGCGTGGCGTTGGTCAGGGCGTAGGTGGAGGTATGGGGCACGGCGCCGGGCATGTTTCCGACGGCATAGTGCAAGACTCCGTGGGCCTCGTATACGGGAGCGTCGTGGGAGGTTTCGTGGGTGGTGGCGATGCAGCCCCCCTGATCCACTGCCACGTCTACGATCACCGAACCGGGCCGCATCCCGGCCACCATGTCCTCGCTGACCACCACCGGGGCCCTTCCTCCGGCCACCAACACCGCTCCGATGACCAGATCGGCTTCAGACAGAGCCCGCCCCACCGTTCCACGATTGGAGGCCAGGGTCATGATCCGGCCCTTGTGGATCTGATCGACCCAGCGGAGCCGATCCAGGTTCTTGTCCAGCAGTACGACCTCCGCCTCCATGCCCTGTGCGATCCAGGCAGCGTTCCAACCCACGTTGCCCGCACCGAGCACCACCACCCGGGCCGGGCGCACTCCCGGCGCTCCTCCCAGCAGCACACCCCGGCCACCATTGGAGCTCTCGAGAAAATGAGCGCCGATCTGAGGCGCCATGCGACCGGCCACCTCACTCATGGGGGCCAGCAGGGGAAGAGACCCGTCCTTGGCCTGGACCGTCTCGTAAGCCAACGAGGTCGTCCCCGCCTCCAGCAGTGCCTCGGCCACCTCGGGGTAGGCGGCCAGGTGTAGATACGTGAACAGCACCAGGTCTGGGCGCAGGTAGGCGAACTCAACCCGTTGCGGCTCTTTCACCTTGATGACCAGGTCGGCCGACCAGGCCCCAGCAGGGGTCGTCATCTCCGCTCCGGCCAGGTCGAATTCGCTATCAGCCAGCGAGGAACCCAGGCCCGCGCCCGATTCCACCAAGACCTTGTGGCCGTGAGAAGTCAGCTCCCGAACGCCGTCGGGGGTTACCGCCACGCGGGTCTCCCCCGCCTTGACCTCGGCCGGTATCCCGATGATCACCGATCGACGCCGGCCAGGTTGGGCAGTTGGGGGGCCCGTCCCTGGGCCCGGGTCAGCGCCGCTGCCAGGAGTTCACGGAACAACGGGTGGGGGCGGTCTGGCCGGCTCTTGAATTCTGGGTGAGCTTGGGTGCCCACCCAGAAGTCGTTGGTGGGAAGCTCGATGAACTCCACCAGCCGATCATCCAGGGAGGTGCCCGAACAGACCATACCCGCCTCTTCCAGTCTGGTGCGGTACCGAGAGTTGAACTCATAGCGGTGGCGGTGGCGCTCCGAGACGGCATCCTGGCCGTAGGCCCGGGCCACCTGCGAACCTGGCGCCAGCTTGGCGTAACACGCTCCGAGGCGCATCGTCCCGCCCATGTCGGTCACGACCTTCTGCTCCTCCATCAAGTCGATGACCGGATGGGGCGTGGTCGAGTCGAACTCCCGGGAGTTGGCCCGGTTCAGGCCGGCCACATTGCGGGCAAAGTCGATCACCATGACCTGCAGGCCGAGGCAAAGTCCAAGGCAGGGAACGTTGTGCTCCCGAGCAAAGGTGGCCGCAGCAATCTTGCCCTCTACTCCCCGCTCGCCAAATCCTCCAGGTATGACGATGCCGTCCAGGCGCGACAGTCGTCCGTCTGTCAGCATGCCCGTGACCTCGGCGGCCTGGACCATCTCCACCTCGACCTGGACCCGATGGTAGAAGCCGGCGTGGCGCAGCGACTCGATGACCGACAGATAGGCGTCCTGAGCGTTGATGTACTTTCCGATCAGGCCGATGCGCACCGTCTCCCCTGCGGCCTCGATCCGCTCCACCAGGGCCTCCCACACGCCAAGGTCCGGCTCGTACTCGGGACCTACGAAGCCGAAGAGGCGACAGACGTAATCATCAAGACCTTCGGCGTGGAGCACCAGCGGGATCTCGTAGATATTGCGGGCATCGGCATTGGTGATCACCGCCTCGACCGGGACATCACACAGGTTGGAGATCTTGGCCTTGAGCTGCTCGGAAATGGCCTGGTCGCTGCGACAGACGATCACATCAGGCTGGATCCCCCGACTACGAAGCTCGGTGACCGAGTGCTGGGTCGGCTTGGTCTTCTGCTCGCCAGCCGGGCCGATAGATGGGACCAGGGTCAGGTGGACGTAACAGACATTGTCCCGGCCGACGTCCTTGCGCATCTGGCGGATTGCCTCCAGAAAAGGAAGGATTTCGATGTCGCCCACCGTGCCGCCCACCTCGGTGATCACCACATCCACATCCTCACCGCTCAACCGCTTGATGCGGTCCTTTATCTCTTGGGTCACGTGGGGAATAACCTGCACCGTCTTGCCGAGGTAGTCCCCCCGTCTCTCCTTGGCGATGACCGACGAGTAGATCGAGCCGCTGGTGGCATTGGAGTCCTGGTGAAGGTTGACGTCGATGAAGCGCTCGTAGTGGCCGAGATCAAGGTCGGTCTCCCCGCCGTCATCGGTCACGAAGACCTCACCGTGCTCTTGGGGGTTCATGGTGCCCGGATCCACGTTCAGGTACGGGTCCAGCTTCTGCATGGTGACCCGGAGGCCTCGGGATTTCAACAGCCGTCCCAACGAAGATGCGGTCAATCCTTTGCCGAGGGAGCTGGCCACACCGCCGGTCACGAAGATGTGCTTGGCCAAGTTCCCTGCGCTCCCTTTGGGTCGGTGCGGTACCACTAGAGATTACTTGCCTGGCGCCCACTGCCGTTCGATGGTGGATGCTGCGTCCCTGGGGCCGTCATTGCGAGCGTCATTGCGGGCGTCATTGCGGGCGTCATTGCGGCATTCACCGCGGCTGTCACCGCGGCTGTCACCGCGGCCTTCACTGCATGCGTCGTGCCGCCGCGGTTGCCAAGAGCTCTTCGGCATGATCCCTAGCCGTGGCCGACGAAGGCTGACCCGACAGCATTCGGGACAGTTCGATCACCCGGTCCTGACCCGTGAGTATGCGGGCCCGGGCCACAGTCCGACCGCCTTCGGAATCCTTGGAAACGGCAATCTGGTGGTCGGCGAAGGCGGCTACCTGAGCCAGGTGGGTCACCACCAATACCTGATGGGATCGGGCCAGCTCTGCCAAGGCCCGTCCCACCGCCCCGGCCGCCTCTCCCCCGATGCCCGCGTCGACCTCGTCGAAGATCAAGGTGCGGGGCTGGGAGCTGAGCACCAGACGGAGGGCCAGCATGGTCCGGGCCAGCTCTCCACCCGATGCCACCTTGGCCAGGGGCAAAGGTGGCTCTCCCGGATTGGCCCCCAAGAAGAAGCAGACGTCGTCGCCAGGATCCCCGCCCCTCACCACCACCTGGAAAGACGCTTTGTCCATGCCCAGGTTGGCCAGGTGGGATTCAACCGTGGCGGCCAGGCCCGGTGCGGCGGCCCGGCGCTCATCGGCCACCTTTCGCGCCGCAGTGGCAAGCTCGCCCTCCAGCAAAGAACGTTCCCCCTCCATCCGGTCCAGGCGCGCCCCCAAGCTCTCCAAGTCGGCCAGGGATTTTCGGGCCTCCTCACCATGTCGGATCACATCGGCAACCGAGTCTCCGTACTTGCGCATGAGTCCCTTGAGGACACTGCGCCGCTCCATCACGAACCTAAGCCGGTCGGGGTCGTCCTCTGTCGACTCGGCTCCTTGGCGCAGATCGGTAGACAGGTCGGCCATCTCGGCCATCACCGCGGCCAGGCGGGTCGACAGTTGATCCAGATCGGGACGGCCCTTCAGGCGGGACAAGGCGCTGTGGGCCTGGGCCAACCCGTCCAGAGCGCCAATGCGTTCGCCCCCCGGGCCAGGACCGCCGCCACCGGAGCCATCCCCGCCACTTCCACCGTCGTTTCGGGCCCGCCCATTTCCTTCTCCGTCGAGAGCGGCGCGGGCTGCTTCGAGGGCCTCCCTGTCGGCCAGGGCGTGGGTCAGGGCGTCCTGCTCCCGGCGCAGGTGGTCATCCTCATCTGGGTCGCCCACGGCCGCGGCAGTGATCTCGCTAATCTGATAGCCGAGCAGGTCCGCCCGCTGGGCGGTGGAGCGGGCGTCGCCCCCCAATTCTTCGACCAGCCGATCCAGCTCGGCGATGCGGCGGCGAGCTTGCGTCAAGGGTCTGGCATCGATCCGGCCGAAAGCGTCCAAGGCAGACCGTTGTGAGATTTGGGTCCGAAGGGACTGGCTCGCACCCTGGCCGTGCAGATCGACCATGGCCTGGCCGGTCTCGGCCAGGTTCGCCGCGGTGGCCATGCGGCCGCTGATCCAGGCCCGGGAGCGACCGGCGGCGGGAATGGACCGAGCCAGGATGATCTCTTCGACTTCGGTAACAAACCGACCCTCCACCAAAGCCTCAGTGGCCCCAGGGCGAACCAGCACAGGGTCGGCTCTCTCCCCCATCAAAAGCTCGAGGGCTTCGACAACCAAGGTTTTCCCCGCCCCGGTCTCACCGGTGACGGCGGTCATGCCCTCGGCAAAGTCAAGGTGAAGATCCACGAACACGCCGAGGTCCCTGACCGTGAGCTCCACCAGCACGCTCAGTTCCTGTTCATCGGAGGGGCTCGTCCCTCGGGCCGGCTGGATCGGCCTGGCCGAGGGAGAACTTGGCCTTGAGAATGGCGTGGAAGTCCCGCTCCGAGAATGTCACCAGGCGAGCAGCGTGGGCTCCGGCCCGACACACGATTGCATCGCCGGTGCTAAGGGTGCCGAGGACCGAGCCGTCCACCACAAGTACCGCAGTTCGGTTATCCATCACCTCCAGACGCACCTGCTCGCTCGGTTCCAGAACGAGGGGACGGTCAAAAAGCATGTGTGGGGACACGGGGGTGACAATCACTGCTTTGAGACGAGGCGAGACAATGGGGCCCCGGGCCGACAAGTTATAGGCGGTGGACCCGGTGGGAGTGGCCACAATGAGGCCATCGGCGGCGTAGGTGATGAAGGGCCGGCCCGAGATTGATGCCCCCAGGCGGATGGTGTGGCCCCCGTTCGACTTCTCCAGGACAGCCTCGTTGAGAGCCAGGCACACCGACTTGGCCGGACGGTCGTCGCCGGCACCGGACGGACCGGGTTGGAGCTCGACCTCCAGGGTCATCCTCTCCTCGACCCCGTAGTCCCCGGACAAGAAGCGGTCCAATGCCGCCAGGAGATGATCCGGCTCCACCTCCGTCAAATAGCCAAGGTGGCCGAGGTTGACCCCGAGGACTGGCACCCCGGCGGGGGCAGCCAACTCCACCGTGCGCAGCATCGTGCCGTCGCCGCCCAGACTCACGGCCAGATCGGTGTCGCCCGCCATGGGACGGGCATCAGCTCCGTACCACTCACCCACGGCCGAAGGCGGGGGAACCGAGACCTCGTGTCCCCGTTCCTCCAGCCACATAGACGCCCGGTTGGCCAGGTCGGCTGCGGCCGCTCGATCGGGATGGACCACAAGGGCGATCACTGCCACTGGTCTGACTCCTCGTCCAATTTAGGTCCCGCCGATCCCGTCGTGTGGGGGGATCCGGACCGGACTGACTCCCGTCCTTCGGCATCGGCCACGGCGCCCCGTGCGGCTTCTTCGGGGCTCATCGAGGGACCTAGGGAGCTCCGCCCACCATGACCCACCCCATCGGGGGCAACCAGGCTCAGAAAGAACTCCGAATTCCCGTCATGACCCGTCAGTGGGGAGACCATGCTCCCCATGATGGCCGCTCCGCAGCGCTGGAACGACAAGGCCACATCGGCAACGGCCCGATGCCACAGATCCGGATCCCGGATGACCCCCCGCCCCTTGGACACATCAGCCCGTCCTGCCTCGAACTGGGGCTTGACCAATACCACCAGCAACCCATTGGGCCGGGCCAGTTCCACCAGGACCGGCGCCACCTTCGTCAACGAAATAAACGACAGATCGGCCACGACAAGATCGAATGGCCCCAGGCCAGACTCCAGGTGGCGGATGTTGACCCGCTCCCTGATCTCAACGCGCCGGTCGGTACGCAACTTCTCGTGTACCTGCCCGTATCCGACGTCGACTGCCATGACCGATGAAGCGCCCCTTTGCAGCAGGCAGTCGGTGAATCCTCCGGTCGACAATCCTGCATCAAAAGCCCGCATTCCTTTGGCATCCAGGGCGAAGCGGTCCAGGGCTGCCTCCAGCTTCACCCCTCCCCGGCTGACGTAGCGGGGGGGCGGTGCGGACACCGAGACGGATTCGCCTTGATGGACCAGGCGGGATGCCTTGGTCGCAACTGCTCCGCCCACCAGCACACTGCCCTCCGATACGAGTTCTTGGGCACGGGCTCTGGACACGGACAACCCACGACGAACCATTTCGGTGTCGAGGCGGCGCCGTACTGGCTGGGTCAGCGGGCCCCGGTCTTCTTGGCCGCAGTCTTCTTGGCCCCGGTCTTCTTGGCCGCAGTCTTCTTGACCGCAGTCTTCTTGACCGCAGTTTTCTTGGCCGCAGTCTTCTTGGCCCCGGTCTTCTTGGCCGCAGTCTTCTTGGCCGCAGTCTTCTTGGCCGCAGTCTTCTTGGCCGCAGTCTTCTTGGCCGCAGCCGGGGCACTGGAGGAGGTACGGGCCGAGTTCGGGGCGCCTACTGCCTCTTTGACCTTGGCCACCAGGCCAGAAACGGCACTGACCAGATCGTCCCTGTTGATCAGCCCCATCGCCGATACCTGACGGGCCACCTCGCCGCGCACCAACTCGACCACGGCTTCGGTGTTCCGGCGACTGCGATCAATGGCGTCCTCGACCCAATCTTGGGCCTGGCCTCGTTGGATCTCACCGGCGCGAACGAGGTCCTTGGCCAAGGCTTCGGCGCGGGCTCGGGTCAGTTGACCGAGAGCCAAACCCGTTTCGAGATACCGCTTGAAGATGTCTGACTCTGGCATCGTGCCAGGTTAGCGGACACTACTCGTCGCCTGCCACGATCTTGACCAAGGCTGACAGGTCGGCCGCCCGTCGATACGGCGGCGGGTCAATGACTTCAGTGCCGGCCGGAGTCACGCCACTGTCCACCAAGGCGAAATGACAACCGATCCTCTTGGCCATCAGCCCGTCGGTGGAAGGCCGGTCGCCTACCATGTACTCCACCCGCCCCCATCGTTGGGACACCATATCGGCCATGACCTGGTAGGGCTTGCCCGCCACCACCGGCTCCACTCCCGAGGCCTTGGCCACTGCGGCCAGTATCGAGCCCGAGCCGGGGAGGAGCCCGTGGCCGGTCGGATAGGTGGCGTCATCGTTGGTGCCGATGAGGCGACCACACTTCCGAGCCGCCGAGGCAGTAACGGCCAAGCGATCGAAGTCGAATTTGCGGTCCCAACCAACTACGACGCAGTCAATCGATAGCGGGAATGCTCCGTTGCGAATGGACTCGTCCTCGGGCAACAACACCTTGGCCCCGCGGCCCTCCAGCGCCTCGGTCACACCCGGCCCGCCACAGGCCAGGACAACATTGCCTTCTTCGACCAGGCTGGCGGCGGCCAGGGCGGAGGTCATCATGTCACCACGATCAGCCGGAATTCCGTGGTGATCGAGTTTGGCCACGTACTCGTCGAGGGTTAGTGAGGAGTTGTTGGTCACAAACACCAGTCGAATACCTCGGCTGCGCAGCTCTTCCACGGCCTGGGCCGAGCCCGAAATGGGATCGTCGGCCAGCCACACCACCCCGTCGAGATCCAAGAGCCACACCGGTTCCAGGGCGCTGGTCCTCTTGTCGGATAGGTCGCCTTGGGGGGTGGAGCCCATGGAGCCATCCTGCCAGCTTTGGAACGGTCAGCCTTATCTGATCGCCCAGCCGAAACGCCACCAGCGGTCGGTGACCTCGGTGTAAACGATGTTTGTCACGACACGCCCTGTCAGGCCCCTATGACCCTGAACCGTAAAACTGTGAACTTCCAAAACAGAACACACCGCCATCGGCGGCAACCAACCGATATCCGTTACCAGGCTGTGCGCCGGCCATACCAACTACCGGCTGAGCGAGCTTGACGTGCGCGGCCGAGCCGTAGAACGGAGCGTTGAAGGCGAAGACTCCGCCATCGGCGCCAACCAGCCAATAGCCACCCGTGGCAGCATCTACCGCCATGCCCACCACTGGCTTGGCCAAGGTCATATGGGCCGTCGAACCGGAGAACCGTGCTGAGCCAAAGGCGAAGACTCCGCCATCGGCGCCAACCAGCCAATAGCCGGTACCACCCGGAGCGGCAGCCATGCCGACTATCGGCTGGGAAAGTTTCATGCCTGAGGCCGAACCGTAGAACGGAGCATTGAAGGCGAAGACCCCGCCATCGGCGCCAACCAGCCAATAGCCACCCGTGGCAGCATCTACCGCCATGCCCACCACTGGCTTGGCCATGGTCATATTGGCTGCCGAACCATAAAATGGTGCACGATCGAAGGCGAAGACCCCGCCATCGGCGCCAACCAGGTAGTACGCCTCACCGTTGGCCGTAGCGGCGATACCCACGATTGGTCTGTTCGGTGTCGAACCGAGACTGCCATAGCCAATGTGCCCGGCATCGCCGCAGGCATCCACATGGGTACCAGAAGAATCCGCCACCCAGTAACCACCATCGTCGAAGGTGGTGGCTAACCCCACCGCCACATGCGGAGTTATGGGGCTGCAGGGCGCCGGGGGGGGGCGTGTCGGTGCGGAGAAGTCCGCCGTGACCAAAGCTCCCCGGGGCAAGGCCGGAATTGCCAGCAAGACCAATGCAACCCATGCAAGTGCGCTAATTCTCAATGCGATTGGCTTGAGCATAGAACCTCCTCCCTGGGTGCAGGCAAGGAAACTCGCAACCACATCCATACCCGATGCAATCTTTTCTGTAATACCACTTCCTTCGTACCGCATCAAGAGATTTCCTCGGGACATGTCACCGATACCGAGGCGAGAACCAGCGGTCACTCGGGCGGGCAGCCCATCGTGGCGTGTGGTACGCAGGGTTCATGCCCACCTTCGTGCCATTCCGCGGCCTTCGCTACCAGCTCGATGGCGCCGACCGCAGCGATGTGGTGGCCCCTCCGTACGATGTCATCAGCGCCACCGACCGGGCCGAATTGGTGCAGCGGAGCCTGTTCATCTCGGTCCGGGTCGAGTTGCCCGAGGAAGACGCCGACACGGGTCGGGACAAATACCAGGTAGCCCACGATC